>JBDTAI010000217.1:0-29941 GCA_039924685.1 Ktedonobacterales bacterium | reverse complement strand
GCCTCGATTGGCGCGTGCCGCTGGACGATGGGTGGGCGCGTGTTGGCGGACCTGAGCGCGTCGCCATCCAGGGCAATCTCGATCCGGTCGTCCTGACTGCCTCGTGGGATGCCGTGCAATCCGATGCAGAGGACGTGCTGCTGCGCGCAGGCGGCAGGCCCGGCCATATCTTCAACCTGGGCCACGGTGTGCTGCCCACCACATCACCTGACAACCTTGAGCGCCTCGTCACGTTCGTCCACCAGTATCACAGGTCATGAAGAGGATGTGTTATGCCAATTCTGCCCTATAAGGGTGTGTGGCCGCGTATCGCCGCCGATGCCTTCATTGCGCCGACCGCAACCATTGCAGGCGATGTGGAGATCGCATCGGAGGCGAGCGTCTGGTTCAGCGCCGTCATCCGGGGCGACACTGCGCCAGTGCGGATCGGTCCGCGCACGAATGTGCAGGATGGCTGCGTGATCCATACGGATGTGGACGCCCCCTGCGAGATCGGCGCGGATTGTTCGCTGGGCCACGGCGCGATTGTGCATGGCGCGACGCTTGGCGACAACGTGCTGATCGGCATGAGCGCCACTGTGCTGACGGGCGCCGTGGTGGAGGACGGTTGCGTCGTCGCCGCCTGCGCGCTGGTGGCCGAGAGCAAGCATATTGCGGCAGGGCAGCTTGTGATGGGCGTCCCTGGCAAGCCCGCAAGGCCGGTCAGCGACGCCGAGCGGGCGCGCATGCGCGACGGCATCCAGCACTACCTCGACTATGCGCGCGAATATGCCATTGCCCTGCAAGCGGCGGATGAACGACGCGATGGGCGTGAGTAAGGACCAGGACAGGGTATGCTGGAAGGTGGCAGGATACGCTGGTCGCCGCGTGTGCAGCCAGCCAAGCTGCGCAAGCTCTATCAGCGGGATGCGCTTGGTATCCCCGATAAAGACCTGATTGACGACGTGGGCTTCACACTGTATGCGCGCTGCCAGAGCATCCTCACGGTGACGGAAGCTGCATCCGGTCGCGTGCATTGCCCGGGCTGCGAACAACTCATTCTGCGGCAGGGCGCCCGCGATGATGGTGATGATCTGTTGCATTGTGACGCCTGCGGCTGGGAGATGCCCTGGGAGCAGTACCACCGTTCCTGGCAGCATCAGGAACTCTGCGGCGGTGGCGCGGTAGATGCCTTTTCGTCGTTTGTGAAACACTGGCCGCGTGCGCACACGCCGCAACAGAAGATGCTGCTGATTGACGAGTTGATCCATGTCTGGCATTGGCAGACCCGCGAGGATCATCTGCTCGGACGACCGTCAGGCGTCAATCTAATCGAGGGTAGCCGACGGCAGGCGCTGGCGCTGCTGGATGAATTGACCTATGGGCCGGGTAGCGACGCGCAACTGCTGGAAACACGCCAGGCGTGGCAGGAGATGTGGTGGCAAGTCAAAACGGCGCACCAGACCACAGACCGAAAGTGAAGAACATGCTCGAGACGATCCCCTTTACAGCCTATCCCACGAACGACAGGCAGCGACGGCTGCTCGATCTTGTTGAGCCGCTGGCGCAGCGCTTCGTCGAACGCGCGGCGGCGCACGACGCCGACGGATCGTTCCCCTTCGAGAACTTCGCCGATCTGCGCGCGGCGGGCCTGCTGGCGCTGACTGTGCCAGAGGAGTTCGGTGGGCTTGGCGCCGACGAACTGGAGTATGCGCTCACGCTGGAGCGGCTGGCGTGGGGTGATGCCTCCACCGCGCTGGCGCTGGGCATGAGTCTGAGCAATCTCGGCCAGTTCGCCGAGGGCAAGCTGTGGCCCGACCGCGCCCCCGCGATCTTCCGTGAGGTGGTAGAGCAGGGAGCGACACTCAACGCGGCGCAGGCCGAGCCTGAGATGGGCAGCCCCAGCTTCGGCGGCGTCCCGGCCACCACGGCGCGGCGCGATCCCAAAACCGGCGAGTGGCGCCTCGATGGGCGCAAAATCTATACGACTGGCGCTCCCGCGCTACGCTACTTTCTGGTGCTGGCGGCGATTGCTGGCGGTGAGGGTGACGATGATGGCCAGCCTACACAGCTTGGTGACTTCCTCGTGCCGCACGACGCCCCTGGTGTGAGGATCGAGGAGACCTGGAACGCGCTTGCCCTGCGCGCCAGTGGCAGCCACGATCTCGTACTCGAAGATGCGCGTATTCCCGCCGATGCGCTGCTCTATGCGCGTCCCGTCGGCTCACAGGATCCACGCGCGGCGCTTGGGCTGCCCTGGGGACCGATCACGCTCTCCGCTGTCTATGGTGGCCTGGCGTGGGCGGCGCGTGATGAGGCGGTCCACTTCGCCGCCACACGCATCCCCACCTCGCTAGGCAAGCCACTGGGTGAACTGCCCACCGTGCGGCTGCATCTTGGCGAGATCGAGTCGCTACTGCTGACCTCGCAGCGCGTTCTCTTTGGGCTGGCGGCTGACTGGGTAGCGCAGCCTGATGCCCGTCCTTCGCTGCGGCAGCAAACGGGGCTGGTGAAGTCGGTGGCGACCAACAATGCTGTGCGCATCACTGATCTGGCGCTTCGCCTCACAGGAGGACGCGGCCTGCAACGCGGCTCACGCCTCGAACGCCTCTTCCGCGACGCCCGCGCCGGGCTGATCAACGCGCCGCCCGACGATGCCGCGCTGCAAAACGCAGGCAAGGCGGCGGTGGACAACGAGTTGCGCCTGCTGAAATGAGCGTCCGAGAGGAAACTACGCCATGCAACCTGCCACCGCGCACAGATCACTGCCGGGCTGGCTCAAGCCCGCGAATCGTCTGGTTGTGGCGCTCCAGCGTCTGGGAATGTCAATGGGGACAATCCACACGCTCACTGTTCCTGGTCGCGTAACGGGAACCATGCACACCACGCCAGTCTCCCTCATGGTCGTTGACAGTGCTCGCTATATTGTCGGAGGGATGGCAGACGCGGACTGGGTGAAAAATGTGCGCGCCGCAGGCTGGGGCATCATTGCGTATGGCCGCAGGCGCGAACGAGCCACTCTGATCGAGTTGTCTGTGGAGGAGCGCGCTGCAATCCTGCGCGATTTTCCCCGGCTCGTGCCAGCTGGTGTCTCTTTCTTTCGGCGATTGTATGATCTTCCGTCAGATCAGGCGGCGCTGCCAGACGCCTTCGCCAGTCTAGCGACACAGGCCACCGTCTTCTGCATCGTGAGCGCCACCTCAGAACCATGAGGCGCTGAACTGATCAGGCTCGCTCGATGATCTGCCTATGAGTGATCAGGCGCTATAGCGGGTGGTCGCAGGCGAGGTAGTTCGCGGCGTAGCAGCTTGCCCGACGAGGTGCGCGGCAACTCGCCGACGAAGTAGACAGCTTTGGGGACTTTGTAGCGCGCCAGTCGTTCCTGCGCAAACGCCAGTAGTGCGTCCTCAGTCATGGTCGCGTCAGCATGTAGTCGCACAAACGCGACGGGCGCCTGTCCCCACTGAGCATCCGCCACGCCGCAGACGCCGACCTCCTCAACAGCGGGATGCGCCAGCAGCGCTGCCTCGATCTCGGCAGGATAGACGTTCTCGCCGCCAGAGACGATCAAATCCACGCGGCGATCCAGCACATAGAGATAGCCTGCGGCGTCGCGGTAGCCCAGGTCGCCGGTTGCAAACCAGCCGGCGTGGAAGGCGCGCCTGGTCGCTTCTGGTTTGCCGTCATAACCGGGGGTGATCGTCGGCCCGCTAAGTTGTATCTCGCCAGCCTCGTCAGCCGCCGCTTCACTGCCATCCTCACGCGTGATGCGCAGCCGCACCGCCGCTAGCGGGCGCCCTGCCGATCCCAGCCGCCGTAGCGCCTCGCCTGGCGCCAGTGTGGTCGCCTGTGAGCAGGATTCCGTCAGGCCATAGGTCTGCGTGACGGGGATGTTGCGTCGCGCGCAATCCTCCAGCAGCGGCAGTGGCGCCGGTCCGCCGCCAAGCAGCACGCAGCGTAGTGTTGGGAGGTAAGTGGCAGTATTGGCGTCAAGGTTGGTCAGCATGCGTTGTAGCATCACCGCGACGACCGAGAGAATCGAAACGCGCTCGTTGGCGATGGCTGCGTTGACAGCGTCGGCGTCGAAGGGCGGCGACATGACGACGATTCGCATGCCGTAGATCGCGCTACGCAGCAGGATCGAGAGGCCGCCGATGTGATAGAACGGCAGGCAGGCCAGCCAGCAATCCTCGTCGCGCAGACCCATGTTGAGCGCCGAGCCGACCGCGTTCCACCAGTGCATGCCATAGGTGATTCGCGCGCCTTTAGGTTGACCGGTCGTGCCGGAGGTATAGATGATCGCCTGCGTCGCCGTGAGATATATCTCTGTCCGCAACAGCACATCCGCTTCGGGCAGTGTTGCGATAGGTGTGATGGTGGTATTCTCAGGCTCATCCGCCACTGTAAGCAACTTGAGTGTGGGTAGCGCACAGCCAAGCGTAGCGACAATCTCACGATGCGCTGCGTCGCCGATGAGTGCAGTGGCGCGCACATCACTGAGTTGCCAGCGCAACTCCTCCACCGTCAGCCGCGTGTTCAACGGGATCAGGATCGCGCCGAGCCGCATCAGCGCATGAACCATCAGCGCATAGTCGGGGCTGTTGTGCGCCAGCAGCGCCACGCGCGTTCCCGATTGTATGCCGCCCGACGCCAGCCGCCGCGCCATCTGTTCCGCGCGCCGCCATAGTTCGGCAAACGTCAGGCGCAGATCACCGCAGACCAGCGCCTCGCGTTCGGGATAGTTTTCGGCGCTCCGTAGCAGCCAATCGGGCAATACACCCTCATCCATAGATATTCTCGATCTGTCTGCTCTCCAGCCCGCGCAGGCGGGCTTCGCGTCCCGGCAGGGACTCCAGGCGCGGCTTCAGCCGCTGGCCTGGCCACATCACTTCGCCTGCTATTCGCCACAAACTACACTGGATTATGCTACAGACTAGCCTATCGTATAGCGGGCCAGCGCGTCTTCATCCAGTGTCACGCCCAGGCCAGGGGTATCAGGAATCTGCATAGCGCCCTGTTCGACGAGTAACGGATCGCGGATCAGGTCGTCTTCCAGCAGATCGAGTGTTGCCAGGCCACACTCCAGTGCAGGCGAGAGACTTGCCGCAAGCTGGAGCGCTGCCGCCACACCCACGCCTGCTTCGATGGCGCTCGTCACCACATACTCCACGCCCGCTTGCCGGGCCAACTGCGCAATATCACAGCACGCCTGCCAGCCGCCGACCATGTGCGGCTTGATCACCAGCACATCCGCCGCTTGTAGATGCAGAATATGCTCCGCACTGGCGAGGCCGGTCAGCGCCTCATCGGCGGCGATGGGGACTGGCTGGGTTGTACGTAGCTGCGCCATGCCAGCGAGATCGGCGGCTGGTAGCGGCTGCTCAATATACTGGATGTCGCAGGCAGCGAGACGTTTCAGCAAATCGAGCGCCTGTTCACAGGACCATGCGCCGTTGGCGTCGAGCCGCAGATGGATCGCTGGGCCAATCTCGGCGCGCACAGCAGCCACACGCGCCACTTCGGCATCAGCATCCGCCAGCATACCCACCTTGAGCTTGACGCAGCCGAAGCCAGATGCCACCGCCCGTTGTGCAGCAGACACCGCCTCATCCATCGCCGATGCGCCGATGACGGCGTTGACGGCGACCTTCGACAGATAGGGTGTATGGTTCCCGACGCTCCACCCAGCAGTGAGCGAGATGCCCTCGGCGCGTGTCTGCGCGTCCAGCAGCGCCACCTCGACGCCGTAGCGTGTGGGAGCGGGGATAGGCTGAATGGGGCGCTCTCGGCCTTGCTGCGATGAGATGGGGCGCTCTCGACCTTGAAAGGCCGTTGTTCGGACGGCAGGGGGACGAAAGTACCCGATACCAGCGCCTATTGATCGTACCGTCGTCAGCGCCTCGTGGATGTGCAAGCCGATGAGGCGCTGCCGTAGGGCGGGCAGCGCGGCGAGACACTGCGCCAGCGACGCCCCGCCAAACTCTGGCAGTGGCGCGATTTCGCCTGTACCAGTCACGCCCGCCCGCGATGTGACGCTCACTATCGCCCCCTCGCGCACGCGCATCGCGCCATGCCCCGTCACAAAGTCGCGGCGGAATGGTATGCGATATGCCTGCCAGCGCATTTCGGCGATGGTGAGGTCAGTTGTCATGGCAAACGCGGGAACTTCGAGAAGTCAGGCTTGCGCTTTTCGAGGAAGGCGTTTTTGCCCTCCTGGCCCTCCTCGGTCATGTAGAAGAGCATCGTCGCGTCGCCCGCAAGCTGCTGGATGCCCGCCAACCCATCGGTGTCGGCGTTGAACGCCGCCTTGAGGAAGCGGATGGCGATGGGACTCTTCTCAAGAATCTCATTGCACCACTGTACGGTCTCTTCTTCAAGGCGATCAAGTGGCACAACTGTGTTGATCAACCCCATATCGAGCGCCTCCTGGGCGCTGTACTGACGGCAGAGATACCAGATTTCGCGCGCCTTCTTGTGGCCAACCACACGCGCCATATAGGTGGCGCCCCAGCCAGCATCGAAGCTGCCCACACGGGGGCCGGTCTGGCCGAAGCGAGCGTTGTCGGCAGCGATGGTGAGGTCGCAGAGCAGTTGCAGCACATGCCCGCCACCAATCGCGTAGCCCGCCACCATTGCAATCACTGGCTTGGGCAGATATTTGATCGCCTGTTGCAGATCGAGCGCGTTGAGACGTGGCACGCCATCGCCACCGACGTAGCCGCCCTGGCCGCGCACGCGCTGGTCACCGCCGGAGCAGAACGCCTTGTCGCCAGCGCCCGTCAGAATCACCACACCGACCGCTGGATCGTCGCGGCAGATGCTGAAAGCGTTAATCAGTTCGTCGAGCGTCTCCGGGCGGAAGGCGTTGCGCACCTCTGGGCGATTGATCGTGATCTTGGCGATCCCCTCGCCCTTCTCGAAGATGATGTCCGTATAGTCACGGACCTTTTGCCATGCTACCGACATGTGTTGTAACCTCCTGAATTATACTGCGATCCTGCGCCGTCGCAGGATGGGTATGAGCGAACGGGTGGCCCCACGAATGGGCGGCCAGCGGGTATAAACCCGCGCCTCTGGGCAGACGCCACGAAGCCCGCCTGCGCGGGCTGGAGACGGCTGTTTTCGCGCTAAGTGGCGTACATCTTTTCCAGGCAAAACGCCGTCACCGCCTCATCGAATGCGGCTGGCTGCTCGAAGTGTGTGGCGTGTCCGGCGTTGGGGACGATGGCGAGTTGCGCGCTGGGCAGCCGCTCCGCCATCTGGCGCGCAATCGCCATATACTTCACGTCGAGCGCGCCCGCGATCAGTAGCGTTGGCATGGTCAGACGCGGCAGAGCGTCCCAAAGTGAAGGTTGCGCGCCTGTTCCCACACCCCGCAAGCTGTTGGCCAGCCCCAATGCGCGATTGCGCATCCGTTGCGCCCGCAGCGCAGCGCGCCGCTCGGCTGGCAGAGATTGCTGCGAGGCAAAGAGCGGCAGCCCTTCCCACTCCTCTACGAAGGATGAGATACCGTCGCGCTCGATGCGGTGAGCCAGGGCTTCATCGCTTGCCCTTCGCATGGCGCGTTCCTCCTTGCTCGCCAGGCCTGGCGAGGCGCTTTCGAGGATCAGCGCATGGAAGTAGCCGGAGAGCGCCGTGTAGAGTGCGATACGCCCACCCATCGAGTAGCCCAGCAACGCCGATCTTCCCGCGCCGACGCCTAACTGCCCGAGCGCCGCCAGGATGTCATCGCCGCACTGCTCCACCGCATAGCGGCTCGCATCGTCAGGCGCATCTGAGGCGCCATGCCCCAGCATATCAAGCGCAATCACCCGCAGACCAGCGGCGGCGAAGGTGTCGAGATGCGCGCCCCAGCCTGCTGCGCTGCCCGTGAAGCCGTGGAGCAGCGTCAGCGTTCTCACTGGTGGCCCCGACGGCTCGCGAAGTTCAGCGTTGAGGCGCACACCATTGACTTCGAGCAACCGCCGGGACGCCGCGACTGTCGTGTTTGTCATCGCGCCGTCTCCTGCTCTCGCCTGAATGGAATGATGCCTGTATCGGCAAGCGCCGCCTCCACCACCTGCCACAATTCGCGGTGTATCTGCACGTTGCTGGCGCGCTCAGTCGCCACCTCGATCACCTGCAAACCACCCGCCGACAGACTCTGCGCCAATGCTGCGCGGAAGCTCGCCCAGTCGCCCTCCAAACGGGTGAACGCGCCGCCGTACATGGCGACAGCGGAACTGAAGTCCAGACCGAGTGGCGTGCCAAAGACCTGCTCGAAGTGCTGCGGATAGTCCGCCTGCGCCAGGAACGAGAAGATGCCGCCGCCATCGTTGTTGACGAGGATCACCGTCAGGTCGAGTCCGTGCAGTTTCGCCGCCAGCAAGCCGTTGAGGTCATGGTAGAACGAGAGATCGCCGATCACCAGCACGACCGGCCCTTCGTCGCCTGCCGCCCGTTGCGCCGCGCTCACCCCTAGCGCCGTGGAGATTACGCCGTCAATGCCGTTGGCGCCGCGATTGCCCAGCACTCGTATAGCCTGTTCGCCGCCCCAGAAGAAGGTGTCGCAGTCGCGCACCGGCATGCTATTGCCCACCACCAACGTCGCGCCAGCGGGCAGCGCCCTGGCCAATTCAGTGAAGACACGTCCCTCGAACGGCTGATCGAGACGGGTGATCGCATCGGTCAGCGCGGCATGTGTCACCTGATCGGTTTGCCACCACGCCTGCGCCCAATCGCGCTCTGTTCCGCTTTCACGCTCGCCCAGCGCCGCCAGCAGCCGCTCACACACATCCACCGGATCGGCGGCGATCATCTCGGATGCCAGATGGGTTGGCTCTTCCCAGCCAGCCTGCCCATCCACCACGATCTGCCGACACTGTGAATAGCGTTGCAGATAGAGCAGTGCGGGCTTGGAGGTCAGCATCGGACCGAAGCGCAGCACAACTTCAGGCGCAGATGTCGACGCGAACCGCTCTGAGCGCAGAAAAGCGTCGTAGCTGGTAATCACTGGCGTATTGTCACCACTTGCAGGCCTACGCAACTGCGAGAGCGGATCGGCGAGCACAGGGTAGCCCAGTCGCCGCGCCAGCCGCAACAGTGGCTCACTTAACCCGGAATCAGGTTGTGGGCCAGCCAGGATCAGACCGCGCTGGGGAGTGGTAAGTGTCTCGGCCAGTCGTTCGATCTGGGCGGTGGTGAGCGTCGGCTTGCCAGAGGTGACGATTGTATAGGGTGCGCCATCCGGTCGGCCATACCACGACTCGGCGTCGCGCTGTTCGATAGGTGGCAACGGCTGTGGGGCAGGGATCAGCGGCTCACGCAGCGGGAAGTTGAGATGCACGGGCCCAATAGGGACAGCCAGCGCCGTCCCTACAGCACGGTCGGCCAGTGCGCGTATGTAGCGCAGCGCAACGTTGCTGGCTTCGGGCAACGCGGCATCGGCGAACCACTTGACGTGTGCGCCGTAGAGGCGATTCTGGTCAATCGCCTGGGGGGCGCCGGTATCGCGCAGTTCGTGCGGGCGGTCGGCGGTGAGCGCCAACAATGGAATATGCGACAAATTCGCCTCGACAAGCGCGGGATAGAAGTTGGCAGCCGCCGTTCCCGACGTGCAGACCAGCGCCACCGGCTCGCCCAGCCCACCCTTCGCCATGCCCAGCGCAAAGAATGCTGCCGAACGCTCGTCAACGTGCATCCAGACACGCAGGCCGGGATGCACGTTGACGAGCGTCAGCGCCAGCGGCGTCGAGCGTGAGCCGGGGCAGACGACCACCTGCCGCACCCCTGCGCGCCACAGTTCATCCACAAAGGCGCCGATGTAGGCATAGAGCGGGTTGGCTGGCTCTATGTGTGGATGCGTCTCACCGCGTTGCTCAGGCGTCGTCATGCGACTCACCACCATCCGCATGCGGCTGTTGCACATCGTCAAGCCCCAGCCCACGGAGCATCACCATCAGCTTCAGCCGCGACTCGGCATATTCCGCCTGGGGATCGGAGTCGGCGACGATGCCGCAGCCCGCAAAGAGCGTCGCCACTGCGCCGTGTACCAGCGCCGAACGTAGCGCCACCGCAAACTCGCCCTCGCCCGATGCGCCTACCCAGCCGACCGGTCCGGCGTACCAGCCGCGATCCAGTCCCTCATGCGCGCGAATGGCTGCCAGCGCCGCATCGCGTGGATAGCCGCCGACAGCGGGCGTCGGGTGAAGGGTCGCCGCCACCTCCAGCGCGCCCACGCCAGGGCGTAGCGCCGCCGAGATCGGCGTGATCAAATGCTGCACATTGGGCAGCCCCAGCAACTGCGGCTCGGATGCGTTCTGGAGCGCCTGCGCGTCGCGTACCAGCGGAGCCAGCGCCTCACGCACCGTCGCCGCCACAATCGCATGTTCCTCACGATTCTTGGCGCTTGCCAGCAGTGCGCGGCCCAGCGCCACATCCGCATCTTCGGTCGCTCCACGCGGCGCCGTTCCCGCCAGCGCCATCGTCTCCACACGCCCGGCGGCCACCTGCGCCAGCCGCTCAGGCGTCGCCCCCAGAAAGGTCTGCGCCCCGCGCCGCAGCGCGAACACACAGGCGGAGGGATACCGCGCCCGCAGCCGTCCCAGCGTCGCCATCACGTCGAACGGCTGCTCTGCCTGCGCCTGCACACCACGCGCCAGCACAATCTTGTGATAGGCGCCGCGCCTGATTGCCGCTGTCGCCTGGGCCACCGTCGCCCGCCACTCCGCGGCCGAGCGTAGCTCTGTGAGCCGCGCCTTGCCGGGCGCCAGCGCAGGCGTCTGGTCGCAATCGTGCAGTTCAACACTGGCACAGAGCCGCGCCAGCGCCACCGCCTG
Organism: Ktedonobacterales bacterium; assembly: GCA_039924685.1. GTDB lineage: Bacteria > Chloroflexota > Ktedonobacteria > Ktedonobacterales > JADMIN01 > JBDTAI01. The sequence goes on along the minus strand of JBDTAI010000217.1, from coordinate 19,145 downwards.
CCGTTCGACAATCCGCTTGAGCGTGGCGCCATCTTCGCTGCCATCCAGCACGGCATTAGTGGTTAGCGTCGCTCGTTCATCAGTGAAGCTGAACAGCAGGTGTGGCAGCACCAGCAGACCGGCGGGAAAACCATCCCAGAGGGCGGTGTGTGGCGCTTGAGCATCGAAGGCGAAGCCGCCGCAACAGAGCGGGCCGCTCATCATACTCATCATGTCATCAGTGTCGTCGTCAGCGTCATGCTGTAACATGTGTATGACGTGAGCGTCGGCCAGCAGTTCGCGCCAGCGGGCGGCGGTCGCCTGTAGTGTCTGTAGCGGGGCGGCTGAGCGAGTGGGAGCTGGGTCTTCGTCTCCGCTATCCGCAGTGGTGATGGTGGCCGCCGCGCCAATGGCAACCAGCGCGCGTCGCTGCGTCGGCTGCTCCCAGAAGCAGTCCGTCGTGGCGCCGAGCGTCTGCGCGGCGGCATAGATGGCAAGTGGATCACGCCAGGGAACCGGCTGCACGATGCTGGCGATCAGCGGGTGCGCCAGGCGGTGCGCGTGTCTGGATGCCTCATGCAGCGCCTGAAGCGCCACCACGCGATCAACCTGTATGGGCCACGCGCCGGGCGAATCATCGCGCCGCTCGTACTGCTGGAACTGTTGGGAAGCTGCTGTTTCGAGAATCACGGCATTCATACCTGACGCGGAGAAACCAGCTCTCCGACGTATTCAACGTCCACCCGAAATGGACACGCTTATTGGACACGCTTGTTATACAGGCGTCCCATACAGCGTGTCTTACACATAGGACGCGGCGTGTGTCGCGCACTGTGCGGCGCAGAGCCACCCACAATGTCGCACACTACATACGATAAGCCCGCCGAACGGCCAGGCGCAACGTATACCAGGCTAGCACATCCGCCATGCCTGCTGGGCCATCCGCGCCAGTCTGGAGATTTCCCGCCATGACGATAGACAACCAGGACGATGGCGAGCGCGCATGTATCCCTCCGACTATTGGAGATACACGCGATACCACTACACACGATGCCCTGCCAGTGCCCCAATCACTCGAAGTCCCTGAAGCCACTGGTGCGCCACCGACGCTCTACCCCGCGCTTGACCTGATTGGCGGGCGCTGTGTGCAGCGCATCCAGGGTCTTCAGGCGGACGGAGCGGGCGTCAGCATCCAGGACGATGATCCGCTGGCGGTGGCGCGACGCTGGCAGGAGCAGGGCGCGACCTGGCTGCATGTGGTGGACCTCGACGGTGTACGCGAGGGGGCGGTGAAGCATCTCGACGTGATCGCCGCCATCGTCAAGGAAACCGGCCTTGCGATCCAGTTTGGTGGCAGCCCGCGCACTGAGGCGGATGTGGCGGCGGCGCTGGCGGCAGGCGCATCGCGGGTGACGCTTGGCGCGGCAGTGGTGCGCGATCAGGCGTTGCTGGTGGCCTGCCTGGCGCAGTGGGGCGAGCGGATCGCCGTCTCGGTGGATGCGCGCGAGGGGCATATCACTGTCGCGGGCTGGCTGCAACTGGCGGGCGAACGGGCGCAGGACTTCGCGGCGGCGATGGTGGAGCTGGGCGTCGGCACGCTGATCATCGCCAATATCAACAGTGACGGCGGCCAGAGTGGACGCGATGACACGTTGCTTGACGAGATACGAGCGGCGCTGCCCGCTGTCAACCTGATCGCAGCAGGCGCCGCTGCCTCGCAGGATGATGTGCTGCATCTGGCGCAGTTGGGGGTGAACGGCGTGATCCTGGGTCGCCCACTCTATGATGGCGCGCTGGACTTCGCGGCGACGCTGGCGGCGCTGCGCGATCAGTCCACATAGGCGAGCCGCTAGGCCGCATAGAGTCAGGCGCCACACTTGCTACACTACAGGCAGCACGTGACACACACGACGAACCGGATACATAGCGCAAGACACCTGGCGCAAGCAATGCACAGACAAGGAGACAGAGCGATGGGTTTCGATCAATATCATGAACCGGCCAGCGACCTCTCTGAAGAGACACGCACCTTTGCCCGTATGATCGCATCACTGACGGAGGAAGGGGAGGCGATCAACTGGTATGAGCAGCGTATATCCGTCGAGAAGGACACCCAGGCGCGCGCCATCATGGCCAATGCGCAGGAGGAGGAGTTCAAGCACTTCGGCATGGACCTTGAATTTCTGCTGCGGCGCAAGCCCACCTGGCGCGCAACCCTCCAGCGCATCCTCTTCACCGATGGCGACATCGTCAAGCGTGGCGAACAGGGCGAGGAAGCGGGGGAAAAAGTCGCGGGGTGACAGTCAGGGGATAGCCCAGGTAGCGAGCGAGAATATCAGACGAGAATATCATTGGGTCGAAGCTCGTACGTGGGGCGCCATCGTCCAAGACGTTTTTGAGGTCTTCGGCGATTTGTAGCGCAAGGTGAGTCTTGCCGACGCCACCAGGGCCAGTCAAGGTGACGAGTCGCGCGGGGTCACGCAGGTGTATTCCCACGCGCGACAACCACCCTACATGCTTGCCGCCATAGCGCCTGTTGCACGTTGTTCTGCGCGTGGCACAGACGTGGTACAATAGACGCCGAGTCACGTCTCTACATACGAGCGTATAGAACGGGCGTGTGCAGGCGTTTTGGCAGTCGGGGCGGTGAACGGTGGAACGGCGAATACTTGGGGCGGCAGGCGGATTGCTGCGCCATGCGCTTGGCTTTATGTTGCTGGGCTGGCAGCGCATGCTGCGTGGAGCGCTGATCGCGGCGCTGATCATAATCCTTGTGACCGAGATCGCCGCGATGATCATCACCCACTCGTGGCTGCCAGGCGCACCAGCGCAACTGGTGGCCGCCGCGCTGGCCTTCGTCGTTGCGTACATCACGGCGCTGACGATCTTCATCTGGGAGCTTGCCGCCGGTCTGATTGACCTGATCCGGGTGGCGGAAGGTGAGGTGGAGGCGGGCGCCCACGCTGCCACGGTGATCGCCGAACGCGAACTGGGCGATGTCTACGCCGGATTGCGCCGTTTCGTCGGCCTCTCCGCGCATCCACAGTCGCCAGCTTCAGGCAATGCCCTATCCGCCACCCATCCCGACGTGATGCCCACTAGCGAGACGCTGGCAGCACTGGCCCCGCTTGCCGCGCGCGCAATAGGCTATCACCAGCGCCAACAGACTGCACAGGCCGCCGCCGCCGGTGAAGTGGTCGAACAACCCAATGTCGTCAGTGTCACGCAATTGCCACAATTGCCGATGAATCCTGTCCCTGCCGCGAGCCTGCCGCGCATCGAGTGGACGTACGAGCATTTCATCGTAAAGCCATCGGCTCCTGCAAACGACACGACCGACGACGCCTTATTGCAAGATGCGCCACTGGTTGAGCCGCTGATTGAGCCATCAGCCGCGCCCGTGGCCAGTGAATCTGCCACTGTGGAGGCGTCCCCCGCGCCAGCCGTTGACACAGCCAATCATCCTGCCACTATCGTCGTTGACGCTCCTGATGCTGCTGACATGAGTACTATCAGCAGTGATACGACAGTCGCTGCTGCCGCTAGTGACGCAGATACGACGCTGCCCGATGTATCCCGCATGCGCGCCGCCCTTCACCTGTCGCCAATGGCGCCGTATGTTGCGCCATTGGCCGCGCCGCTGGCTGAACTCGCCACAAGCGCCGCCGTCAGCGCGCTGGCCCACGCCCATACGACGCAACAGCCTCACTACGCTATGGCTGCTCCGGCTACGACGCCGCTCACCACTGCCGGGGCCGCTGATCCCGACGCCGCAGATTCTGCCGTTGCCAACGTCGCCACATCTGAAGTAACCGCGCCAGACGCTGCCACTGCCACTCATCTCGAGTGGGCTGAAGCTACGGGCGAGGCTGCGGATGATGGCCAGCAGACGCAACCTGACCTGGCAATCGTGGCGCCGCGTCCGCAGGCGCCGCCACGACCTGCACTCGAACCCGCAACCGGATACGGCTTTCCGTCGGCGGCTACACAGCCATCGCAGCCAGATAGCCAGCGCAATACGCGCCCGATCACCCGGCCACTCCCGCGCGCGACAAGTCCACTGACGCGCCCACGCACGGAGCGAACGCGCATCACCCGGCCCGTTACCCGTCCACTGCCTGCACAGACCGCTCCGCGGCCAACTGCGCCCGACGCCGGTGGCGGGCTGGGACTCTGGGAGCGGTTGAGCCAGGCATTGGTAGGCCGCACACCGACGCCGACAACGCCGCGCCCCACTGGCGCCAACACCTCACAGCCCTTCCCGTCGCCATCACCGTCACTCTCACCCGATATCTACGCTCATGATGCGGCGGAAAATCCGGCAGACGCGGCCACTTCTGCTAGCGACGCACAGGCCGCGCGATATGAGGACGCCGAGGCATAGCGACGATGGTGGCTGACATACGCTCACCTATACGGCTTATATGATTGCTCGTACACCAGGGTACAGTGGAAGTGCGGTATAGTGTGTAGCAAGAGTACCCAAATCCATCAAGCAGCACAAGTTGTGCGGCGTGGGAGGCCGAAAGCAGCATATGACAACGGATGCGACCGAAGGGGCTAATTCGGGTGTGGGCCTCGCCTCACAGCAACAGCAGATGACACAGCGCGCACAGGCGGAGACGCAGAGAACGATGGCAGCGATGAAAGACAACCCCGGTGATTCCGGCAGTTTCGGCAATCCGTTTCTCACGCAACACTACCCGCTGCTGGTGGTGTTGTCGGGTCCATCGGGCGTTGGCAAAACCACGCTGACGAATGCGCTGATGGCGGAGGGGTGGCCTGCGCGTGTGATGGTGACGGCCACCACCCGCCGCCCCCGCGCCGGTGAAATTGACGGCGTGCATTACCACTTTCGCACGGCAGAGCAGTTTGCGCAAATGATCGCGCAGGGCGAGTTGCTGGAACACGCCGAGGTGCATGGCAACCACTACGGCGTTCCAGCGGGTACGGTGCGCGAGACGCTGGCGGCGGGACATGATGCGCTGCTAACGATAGATCCCCAGGGCGCGCAGAGCATCCGTGAACGCACCAGCGACGCCGTGTTCGTCTTTCTGGCGCCGGAGTCGCTCGATGAACTGGTGACGCGGCTCGATACACGCGGTCTGGATACCCCAGAGCAGCGGGCGCTGCGCCTGATCAATGCCGAGTGTGAGATGGCCCAGGCGGTGAAGTACGACTATTTGATCGTCAACCGGCGCGACCGGCTGGCCGAGAGCGTCAACAACCTCAAAGCGATCATCACAGCGGAGCATTGCCGCGCCCATCCGCGCCGCGCCACCGTCTAGGGTGTAGTTGTGAAGCATGGAAAAGGCCCCAACCATGAGCAACACTGGCGCCCGGCTCACGCGACCTGCGTTGATACGACAGTGCCAGCGCGCCAAACAGGATTCCGCCAGCCAACCACCACGGATCCCACAGCAGGAGATGCCAATAGAGCGCCGTCGTTCCCAATCCGCTGGGGATGCCGATTCCGCCAGCCGCCATCAACCCATGCTGGACCCAGCTTGCCGCGCCCTCGTACAGCGCCATGATGACGAACGCGATCCACGCGGCGGTGAGCAACATCCAGCGGGGTATCATGCGCCCCCAGGGCTGGACGAATGCGAGCGCCAGTAACCCGGCGACGACCTTTAGCGCGCCTGTCAGCCAAAGGATCGCAATGAATACTGGATCGTGCGCTAGACCAGTGATGGCTGGCCCGATGGTCTCGCTACCTACTGTTCCCCCTGCCGCCCAGTAGAAGCTCACTGCGGCAAAGATGAACGCCCAACCACACGCCAAGTATCCTACCCACGCAATAGACACTGAATGTGAGCGTGGCCCTGGCGCTACCTCGCCAGAGACTTCATTCATCCCGGTTTCCTTTCGAGACTTCTCAGCATTCTTCTCTTTCCTTACAAAGCGGTAGCGCGCAGAGGATAGCAGGCTGCGCGCTCAGTATCATTTTAGGCAAGGTGATGAGGGTTAGCCAATGGCGGCGCGCAGGCGACCAATGGCAGCGCCAACACCCGCCGCATCGCCATAGACCGAGGAGCCGGCGACCAGCACGTTGGCGCCCGCCTTCACCACCTGGGGCGCCGTCTCCGCGCTGATGCCGCCATCCACCTCGAGGTCACAGGTGGCGTTGTGCTGCGAGATCATGCCGCGCAGCCGCTCGATCTTGGGCAGCATGCTGGTGATGAACTCCTGCCCGCCGAAGCCGGGGTTGACCGTCATGCAGAGAATCAGGTCAACGTCGTTGAGAATCTCCTGCACATCCACCAGCGGCGTTGCGGGATTGATCGCCACACCCGCCTTCTTGCCAAGCTGGTGAATCTGCTGGATCGTGCGGTGCAAATGGGGCGAGACTTCCTGATGCACGATGATCAGGTCGGCCCCCGCCTCGGCAAAGTCCGCGACATAGCGTTCCGGTTTGACGATCATCAGGTGCGCCTCGATGGGTAGCGTCGTATGTCGCCGCACCGCCTGCACCACAAGCGGCCCAAAGGTGATGTTGGGAACAAAGCGGCCATCCATCACATCCACCTGAATGCGGTCCGCGCCGCCCGCCTGCGCCGTCTGCACCGCCTCGCCCAGCCGCGCCACATCCGCTGAGAGGATCGAGGGAACAATCTCTATGCGCTGCGCCATGCGCCCACCCCTATCACTTCCATCACTGCTCCGATGTCAACCAGTTATTGTCAGCTTCGCCGTAGCGGCGCGATCCGCCAGCACACGCAGTTCACCATTGGTCGGCGCGATCAGTTGCGCGGGATACTGATCGGGGTCGCGTGGCCCTTCGAGCACAGCGGCGAGCGCATCGGCCTTGTCAGGGCCAACGATCAAAAAGGCGACGACCGCCGCATTGTTGGCGACCGGCGCTGTCAGCGTGATGCGCGCCGACGGTGGCTTGGGCGCCGTGTTGGCCACCACCAGCCGATCCCGCACATGCAGCGCCGCCGTGTGAGGGAACAGTGAGAGCGTGTGGCCGTCGTCGCCCATGCCCAGGTAGATCAGGTCGAAGCGTGGATACTGCCCCACGAGGTGAAAACTGCGCCGCAGTTCGTCCTCATAGGCGGCGGCGGCGGCATCATGGTCGCTGCCCTCGGCAGGGATGCGGTGAATCTGCGCGGGCGAGATCGCGAGCGCGTCGAGCAGGGTTTCACGCGCCATGTGATAGTTGCTTTCGGGGTCGTCGGGTGGCACGGCGCGCTCATCGCCCCAATAGAACTGCACCTGCGACCAGTCTACCCGTTCGCGGTAGGGCGGCGCGGCCAGCAACGTATGGAAGCGGCGCGGCGTGGAGCCACCGGAGAGCGCCACACGAAAGACCCGGTGTGCCAGCGCCACCTGGGCCGCCTGCGCGACAAAGAGGTCGGCGGCGGCGTGCGCCACACCATCGAGGTCGTCGTAGCATGTGATGATCGGACGAGTGGATGGCGCGCTCATCGTGCAGCCCTCCGTAGCGATGGGTTGATCAGTTGCGCCGCCATTGTCAGCGAGTCTTCATAGAGCGTATCATGTTCAAGCTGCTGCAACTGATCGGCCAGCAGCATCGCCTCGCCTAATGTTGGTAGGTGAACTGTCTGCGAGGGTGGCGCCCCCTGGGGCAACTGCGCCAGTGTCGAAGCATGCACCATATCGGCCTCCCGCGCCACGGTGAACGTCCCCGTCTGCCCGTTGACCGTAGCATGCAGCCCTACCATCATCAACGCGCCCGGCCCAACGGTTGGCTTCTCCTGTTGTGGCGCATGCATATGTGGCGCATTCTCGGCGTGCGCTTGCGCCTGGGCCGCCTGCGCCAACTGCACTTTGGCGAAGGTCGCGGTGATGTCGAGCCAGCTCTTCTGCGCCACACCGTAGCGCGCATTAAGTTCCAGCGTGATCTTCTGGCCCGTTGGTGATACGAGCGAGTGCAACTTCGACTCGTCACCGCCCTGTGAGCCGCCGCCGCCCAGGATGCGCCAGCCCAGCCGCGACGCCAGCCAGCCGGCAAAAAGATACGCCTGCGCCGGATTTTCGGGCCAATCCTCCGCTTCAGCGGCATACTCGATGGTGACACGATCAATGCCGCTGAGATAGGGGCGGTGGTCGGGTCCATCGAAGAACTGTGCCACCAGTTCGCGCCAGGGCTGCTGGCGGCTGGCGTTGAAGTCACTGATCGCGCAGCTCGACTTCTTGCGGCGCATGAGGTCTTCGAGCGCCAGCAGGCTGTGTTCCGCGTGATGCATCTCCGAGGTGTCTACGATCAGCCGGTCGCTGCCGTCAATCAGCGCCTCGAAGCCTTCGGAGCGCCAGGGCGGCTCGCCCATCCACCAGAGGAACGACGGCAGACCGGAGACGATCAGTGGCAGCAATACGCCAGGCAGATGCTTCACGGCCCCATCATGCGCCTTGATGACGATCTCCTCACCATAGGCAGGAGCGCCAGTGACGTTCTGTGTCTGGGTGGCGACATACGCCTCGATGGGAGCGCCGCTTGTGTCGCGCTGTGGCACAACGATGATAGCGCGTGAAGGATGCTGCGCGGTCATCGCTTCGATAGCCGTCAGCGCCCGCCGCGTCTGTTCGTCGCCACCAGTATAGGCGAGCAAGGTCATCACGCTGTTGCGTGTGCCTGCATGCCCCCCCGAAGCCAGTGCGCTCGCGTTCGCCATGCGCCACGAGTTGTCAAGCTCGGTCTCGATGGCGGTGGGGTCCACCTGGCGCATCGTCAGCGTCACATCTTGCGCAGGCTGCCCGCGCTGGCCCGCATGTGTGTCAGGATGGGCAGCGTTGTGCTGGGTGTTGCCTACTGTCGTGTTCTCGCTCTCACTCATACCATCACAACCTTCTCCAGGTGCGCCCATCGCGCTCGATCAGGGCATCAGCTTCTTTTGGCCCCCAGGTTCCCGGCTCATATTGCGGGAGCGGCGTTTTCGTCGTTTCCCATGCGCGCACAATGGTGTCTACCAGCGTCCAGGCAAGTTCGGTCTCGTCAATGCGCGTGAAGAGTGTCGAGTCGCCCACCATCGCATCCAGCAGCAGCCGCTCGTAGGCTTCGGGCGGCTCCACGCCAAACGAACTGCCATAGAGGAAGTCCATATTCACCGTGCGCAACTGCATCTCTTGCCCCGGCACTTTGGCGCTCACCTGAAGCGAAATACCCTCGTTCGGCTGAATCCGCATCGAGAGGACGTTGGGCTGCATCTGATCGGCGCCCGCCCCCTGGAACAGCAGATACGGTGGCCGCTTGAACTGGATGGCGATCTCGGTGACGCGCTTGGTGAGGCGCTTGCCGGTGCGCAGGTAGAACGGCACGCCCGCCCAGCGCCAGTTCTCGATCAGCAGCTTGAGCGCCACGAATGTCTGCGTCTGCGAGTGAGGATCAACGTTCTTCTCCTGGCAATAGCCGGGAACCTCCTCGCCGCCAACAATGCCGGGTCCATACTGCCCACGCACGGTATCCGACGCGATCTCTCCCTCGAGCAGTGGTGGGATGGCGCGCAAGACCTTGACCTTTTCGTCGCGCACGGCGTTGGCGGCGAAGGTGTTGGGTGGCTCCATCGCGGTGAGAGTGAGCAGTTGCATCATGTGGTTCTGCACCATATCGCGGATAGCGCCCGCCTGCTCATAGTAGTCGGCGCGGCCCTCGATGCCGATGGATTCCGCCACCGTGATCTGCACATTGTCAATATACTGGCGATTCCAGATCGGCTCGAAGATGCCGTTGCCGAAACGCATGACCATGATATTCTGAACGGTCTCTTTGCCCAGATAGTGGTCAATACGATAGATCTGGTTTTCCTTGAAGCCTTTGTTGAGGTTGGCGTTGAGTTCACGCGCCGAGGCAAGGTCGTGGCCGAAGGGCTTTTCTACCACGATGCGTGACCAGCCCTGCTGCATGTCGGAGCCGCTACGCCTGGCCAGGCCTGATGAGTTGAGCAGTTCGGCAATGCCGCCGTAGAAGCTGGGCGGCGTCGCCAGGTAGAAGATACGGTTGCCCTGGGTGCCGCGTTCCTGGTCCAGTTTGTCGAGCAACTGGCTCAACTTTTCATAGCCCGCCGGATCATCAAACTGCGACTGGCAGTAGAACAGCCCCTTGGAGAAGGTCTCCCAGACGGCTGGGTTGACGGGACGACGGCGCGAGAAGGTGTTGATGGAGTCGAGCGCCTGCTGGCGAAACTCGTCGTCGCTGAAAGGGCGACGCGCTACGCCCACCACACTGAACTGCGCTGGCAGCGGCTGCTCAATCGCCAGATTGTAGAGCGCGGGCAGCAGCTTGCGATGTGTCAGATCGCCGGTGGCGCCGAAGATCACCAGCACGCAGGGCTGCACCGTGCGCGCCGACCGCATCCCCTGCCGCAACGGATTGGGCGCGAGTGTGAGAGTGGCGTCCATAGTTTCTCTCCATCCCTTCTCTGTATATTCGTCTGGTGGTTGCGCTTGACCTCACCCTGGCCTATCAGGCGTTGTAGGGGGCGTCTGGCTGACACCCGCGTCCACGTTGCGCACACCGATACGGCCTCCAGCAACGGATCGGCGCCCAACCGGCGGGCGGCTCAAGCCGCGCCCACACACAGTCCCTGCGGGACGCCAAGCCCGCCTTCGCAGGCTGTAGGGTGGGCGGTACACACAATCGCGAACGCGGTGACGCCTGCAACGGATACCCGGGCGTGGCGCGCCCCCTACAAATCGCCGTTCGCCGCCGAGCGGAACACCCCGTCCAGGGACGTATGCTGTATACCACTGTGATCGGGTGCTATCGGGATGAGCCGTCGCCTTCAGACCACTTCAGACCACGAACCAACAAGCGCGATCCAATACCCATTTGAGGTGTCAAACGCCATAAGTCCCCGTCTCTCGTCCGTGCTCCGGCCTTGCAAGGCCAAGAGCAGCGCCTCTGGGTCCTCTCCCCTCGCAGGAGAGAAGCCTGGAGAGAGGTTACGCCTGGTGCTTGACGCCACCGACATCGCCGTCCTCGTAGTGGACTGCATGGCCGCCGAACTGGTTGCGCAGCGCCGCGATCACCTTCGCCGAGAACGATTCATCTTGCCGCGAAGCGAAACGCGCCAGCAGCGAGAGCGTGATGACCGGCGCTGGCACGCTTTCGTCAATCGCCGCCTGCACCGTCCAGCGACCCTCACCCGAATCGTCCACATAGCCGCGAATCTTCTCAAGCGTGGGATCGTCGGCGAAGGCCAGCGCGGCGAGATCAAGCAGCCACGACCTCACGACGCTGCCGTTCTGCCACACCCGCGTCACCTCGCGCAGATCGGGCTTGAACTCCGACTTTTCGATGATCTCAAAGCCCTCACCATAGGCTTGCAGCATGCCATACTCGACGCCGTTATGCACCATCTTGACGAAATGCCCCGCGCCTGATGGCCCCATGTAGCCATAGCCATTTTCAGGGGCCAGTGTCTTAAAGATCGGTTCGCAGTGCTTGAAGATGGCTTCTTCGCCGCCGATCATCAGGCTATAGCCTACTTTGAGACCCCAGATGCCGCCACTGGTGCCGCAGTCCATGAAGTGCATGCCCGCCGCCGTCACCTTCTGGGCGCGGCGCTGGGTATCATGGAAGTTGGAGTTGCCGCCGTCAATGATGATGTCGCCCGGCTTGAGCAGCGTCATCACATGGTCGAGCGTATTGTCAGTCACCTGACCGGCGGGCACCATCAGCCAGACGATTTTTGGCGACGCTTCCAGCTTGCTCACCATCTCCTCGATGGTATAGGCCGGAATCGCGCCCTGCGCCTCCGCCTCTTTGATGGGATCGGGACTGCGATTGGAGGCCACCACGCGATGGCCACCCTGTATCAGCCGCACCGCCATGTTGCCGCCCATGCGCCCCAGCCCAAAGATGCCAAGTTCCATGCTCATCCGCCTCTTTCTCACTGTTTGCCCTATGTTGTCTGCTGGACCTATCCCCCGGCCCTTTCCCGACGCCAGAACGGGAGCCAGCAGCCATGTCGCCTGCTGCTGGCGCTTCTGGCGCCTCTCCCCGCGCAGGGGAGAGGCTGGGAGAGAGGTTCCCCCTGTTACTCCACCTGCTGCCCTGCATCGAGGGCTTCCTGGATTTCGGCAAGACCTGCCTCGATGTCGGCCCCCAGGTCAACGCGGATCACGCGCCGTCCGTGGTTCATCAGCGATTGCAGATCGCCCAAGGCCTGTGCGCCTTTCAGTGTGCCAAAGGTGTAGGGCGCATCGGGAATGGCGACATCCTCATGATCGGTAGCGACGAACTGAAGGAAGACGCCTGTATTGGCGCCGCCCTTGTGCAGTTGCCCCGTCGAGTGCTGGAAGCGCGGCCCATAGCCCAGCGTCGTCGCTACCTGGCGCGTATCGCGCAGCCGCAGCCGGATGCGTTGCAGGGCGGCATCGGTCGTAGGCGTGCGTTCGACATACGCCAGCAGCGCGAAGTAGTCGCCGGGCTGGCCGGAGTTGGCTTCGCGCGCAAACGTCTCGAAGGCCGCCTGCAGCGAGATCGAGCCGCGCAGCTTCGACGCCTCATCACCCTGCGCCACCAGCGCCACGTTATTCGATTCGGTCTTGAGAATCGCATCGGGGCGCGGCAGTAGCTTCGATTTGGTATACTCCGCCAGGATACGGTCGGTGTTGTCCTTCGATTCCTGCACATTGGGCTGATCGAAGGCGTTGATTCCCAGCAGCGCGCCTGCAACTGCCGTAGCGAACTCCCAGCGGAAGAACTCCTGGCCTAGATCATAGGTGTCGGCCAACGTCAGCCGCACCACCGGTTGTCCCGCCTGTTCCAGCGCTGTGATCGCGGCGTCCTGGTCGGCGTCGGCGCCCTGCTCGGTGCGCAGATAAGCAAAGAGACGGTCGGGGCCATAGACCTCTGGCTTGCCCAGCGCCTCACCCTCCACCGGCAGGATACCCTTGCCTTCTTTGCCAGTGCTTTCCGCCAGCAGTTGCTCCAGCCAGTAGCCAAATGTGGCGATGGATGGCGAGACCACGATGGTCACTTTATCGCGCCCATGACTGGCCAGCGTCCCCAGAATCGCGCCCAGCCACACGCCGGGATTCTGGCTGGCGGGAATACTGGCGTCGCAGGCGCGCCGCATCGTGTCGGCGCGGCTGATCAGCTTCTCCACATCCATGCCGATGATCGCCGCAGGAACCAGCCCGAAGAACGAGAGCGCCGAGTAGCGTCCGCCGATGTCTGAGGGGTTGCGGAAGGTTGCGCGGAACTTGTGCTCCTGCGCCAGTTGATCGAGCTTCGTGCCGGGATCGGTGATGGCGATGAAGTGCGCGCCGGTATGCTCCTCGCCAACCACGCCTGTCATCTTGTCGGCAAAGTATTTGTACTGCGAGAGGGTCTCCAGTGTGACGCCCGACTTGGAGGCGACGATGAAGGCGGTATGTGGCAGGTCAATAACCCGCTCGATGTCGAGGATCGTTCCGGGATCGGTCGAGTCGAGGACGTGCAGGTCGGGGCAACCCTCGGCCACGCCAAACGTCGCGCGTAGCACTTCGGGGGCGAGGCTGCTGCCACCCATGCCCAGCAACACCACATGCGTGAACCCATCGGCCTTCAGGCTGTTGCGCAGGTCATTGAGGCGGGGCAGCGCGTCGGCCATCTGCTCAGTGACGGTGAGCCAACCTAGTCGGTCGGTGATCTCGCTCTGCTCGTTGGGGTTGGGCTTCCAGAGCGCCGGGTCTTTTTGCCAGACACGGCGGGCGAACTGTTCTCGGTCGGCGCGTTCGAGCGTGGCGTCTACCGCGCTTTGCTGATCGCCCAGGCTGGCCTGCTGGCTGCTGGTATTGGCGGATGGTGTGGCGCCATCAGGTGCGTTCGAGGCGTTCGAGGCGTTCGAGGCTGTAGAGGCTGTATCGGTAGCCGTATGGGTCGCCACGGCTTCGGCTGTGGCAGTCGCCGCCAGCGACGCATCGTCTGTCGCCACACCTGGCGCTGCGTAGGATTGTCCTGTCTTACCAGCCTCACCTGCCTGGCCCGACTGGCTCATCTCGGCGCGCAGTTGCTCCGACTTGGCGGCGGTGCTTTGCAGCAGTTGGTTGAACGAGTCGGCGAAGGACTTGACGCCCTCCAGCTCAAGCTGTTTGGTGACGGCGGCCATGTCTATGCCTGCGTCGGCGAGCTGGTTCATGGTCGTCTCAGCGGCGGCGACATCGCGGTCCACCGTGCGCTCCGCCACGCCATGCTCCTGGAAGGCGACGATGGTTTGCGGTGGCATCGTATCCACCGTCTCTGGCCCGATCAACTCCTCGACATACATCACATCGCGGTAGGCGGGATTCTTGGTGCTGGTGCTGGCCCAGAGGCAACGTTGCGGATGCGCGCCAGCGTCGCGCAGTGCGGCGAACCGGTCGCCGTGGAAAATCTCCTCATACGTTTTGTAGGCCAGTTTGGCGTTGGCGATGGCCGCCTTGCCTTTGAGCGCCTCGATCTGCTGGCGCTGTGCGTCATCGCTGGCCTGAGCGATCTTCTCGTCAAGTTGCTGGTCTACCAGCGTATCCACCCGACTGACGAAGAAGCTGGCGACGCTGGCGATGCCTGCTACAGGTTTGCCCTCGGCCTGCCGCCGCTCCAGCCCGCGAATGAAGGCTTCCGTCACCTCACGGTAGCGGTCGAGCGCGAAGATCAGCGTGACATTGATGTTGACGCCCTCGTAGATCATCTCCTCGATGGCGGGCAATCCCTCCGCCGTCGCAGGAATCTTGATCATCACGTTGGGGCGGCTGGCGCGCGCGAAGAGACGCTGCGCCTCGTTGATCGTTCCCTGGGTATCGTTGGCAAGTGTCGGCGAGACCTCCAGGCTGATGTAGCCATCGTGGTGTTCGGTGCGGTCATAGGTGGGCCGCAGCACATCCGCCGCCGTCTGGATGTCTTCGACAGCCAGCGCCTCGAAGATCTGTCCCGGCTCGGTGACGCCATCGCTGACGAGTTTGCGCAGCGCGTCATCGTAGTCGGCGCTGTGGCCGATGGCCTTCTCGAAGATCGTGGGGTTCGAGGTGACGCCAACCACGGCGGCGTCGTCAATCAGCTTTTGCAGATCACCCGACGTGATCAATCCGCGCCGGATGTTGTCGTACCAGATGCTCTGTCCAAGCTCATACACTGCATGGAGACGACTGTTCGCCATCGCAGCATGCCTCCGCTTCTCTACTGTCACACAGGCTGCGCGCCATTGCCCGCAAAACGCATGTGATCATCTGCTTGTCGGTTGAAAATCGCTGTAAGTCCAGCATATCTATCGTCTTCAGGCGCGCTATCCAACAGGCGCCTGTATATTCCCAGACATCACTGCCTACGCATCACTAAGGCGCCAAAGCGCCAAAGCGCCAAAGCGCCCAGAACACCCTGTATCAATCCAGATCACAAACTGAGTCGCATAGTTCGGGCCAATCAGCCCAGCGCGCCTGCGCTCAGCTTGCATGACGCTCAGCTTGCATGACGCTGCCCGTATCACTGTAGCAGCCAGTCAGGCATAGGCGCAACTGCATCAGCGTTCCGTCACTTAGTGATACCACGTTTTGGGCCGACCTGTACACATCAGGTGAGTGATGACAGCGATTCTTCAGGGCCGGTGGATACGGAGGAGCAGAGTAACCTGCAATGAGGCATTTCTATGCGGAGGCAGCGGCGACGGCCACTTTGGCGCCCATACGGTGGCGGCGCTGCAGGAAGGGCCGCTCGACGAACTGATAGGAGAGATAGGCAATGGGCAGCGCGACGCCGAGCGCCACAGCGATCGCGCCCACCACCTGCAAGGAGGAGGGCAGCAGCAGGATGTATGGACGGAAGGCCGTGATGACTGGCAGGTGCCAGAGATACAGGCTATAGGAGATCAGCCCGACGAAGCGCAACGGCCAGAACTCGAAGATGCGGCGGATTGGCCCGCCTGCCCAGAGGGTTCCCAGCACGAGCGCCGCATAGCCACTGCCCACGAGCAGCGGCCCGCAGATCAGCGCCAGGTCTTTGGCATGGACGAGTATATAGTACGGTGGCGTCTCGATATTGACCGCCAGGAAGATGTTGGCGCAGATGTACGCGATGGGGAACGCCGCCAGGAACAGCAGCGTACCCACGCCATGTATCGCCCGCCGCACCCGGCGACTCTCTTCATTGACAATCAGATACAGCACACTGCACAGCATGCCGAGCGCGAACACTTCGAGGTATTTGCCCTGTGTTCCCATCGTCACACGCACAAAGAGCGAGAGCATCGTCGCCGACATGCCCTTTGTCGCAATTGCGTGGCCCTCCGCGACAGCATCCGCCATCCGCAGAACCAGCGCAAAGACGATCACGCCAAGCACGCCGATGATCAGGCGCCGACGCGACTGGGTGCGCCCGACGAAACGCGCGATGGCCGCGGCGAACAACGGCAGCACGAGATAGAACTGCGCCTCCACAGCGAGGGTCCAGAACGGTCCCTCAATCAAGCGATTGAAGCTAGGGAAATCATCCTGAAAGAGCACGATGTGCGTAGCAATATTCAGCAGACCGTTGGTTGAGAGATAGGAGACTGTTCCTGTCACCAACTGCAACACCACCAGCAACGCCAGGCAAACCCAATAGGCAGGCAGGATACGCAGCGCGCGCCGCTGGAAGAAGCGTTTCGCTGACGGTAGCGGGCGCCCATCCAGCATGGCCTTCGCATAGGGCGTGAAGAGCAAAAAGCCAGAGAGAATAAAGAAGAGATGGACGCCTGTTTGTCCATACTGCCAGAGATATGTGGTGTTATAGCCGAAGAAAACTGTTTGGCCAGCTATGGAATAGACGACGAAAAAGGTATGGAAGAAGACGACACTCAACGCAGCCACCGCGCGCAAGCCATCCAGCGCCAGAATCTCCTGTGGCCCATTGTTGGCCGGTAGCAGCAGACTCCGCAGGCTTTTGCGTTGCGCCAGGCCTATCGCCTGCATGGGGCGCGCCGAAACGTCAACCACGCGATGACTCCTTCACACAGCCGATGAGTCCAGCCTGATCCGCGCCTGTTCAGATGACCATTCCAGATCTGCGATGACGCTCACAGGTCATCCTACTCTGTTATGGCCCGTGTATGCAATACAACGAACAAGGCCACCGACAGTAGCCCGAATGATGCAAACAGCGTGTCGCCACGCCCTGTTATCTGGACTGTTGACTGCCTTGTGTCCCTGCTATCTGGCGCCGGACTGATGTGACGCTGAACTGGTGACCGCAATCGCGGGCAGGTGGCTGCGATATTCTTCATACGCTATGGTGAGACTGGTGCGGCTTTCGGCATCCCATGCGATATAGGTCTGTAGCGCCAGCGTGTGCAACTGCTCCAAGAGTTGTTCAGCCAATCGCAGCATATGGCGCTGGCGGTCGCCTTGGGTGGTCCGCTCGATGTCCTCGCGCAGATAGGTTCCCAGATAGCGATAGAGTTCGGTGAGCAGGCGAGCGCCCTCAAACTCAACGACTTCCTGGCGCGGAGCATCGAGGGCCGATACCGATAGCACGGCGCGCAGGCAGTGGCTATGCAGGTAGATCAGCCCGTCGGCAAGGTGCTGCGTGCGGCGCGCATCATCGGTGGCCCAGGATTCGTGCGCCAGCCAGTAGCGCAGCAGATATGGTTGCTGGTGAGCGCGGCCACGGCAGAGCGCATGGCGCACTCCCGTCCAAAGCGCATCAATACGGTCGAGGCTGGGACCAACACTGCGCAACAGCCCGGAGTAGAGGTCGCTATCAGGTTGGTTCAATGGGTGGCCAGCGGCGGCGGCAAGCAACAAGACGCCACCCGTTACGGCGCCAAGCTGATAGGCGACGGCAGTTGACGCTGAACCGGCATACTGAGAGCAGCCCGTCAGCAGGTTTTTGAGCGCGCGAAAGCGGCCACGGTGATAGCCATTCTCCTGCTCCGCTGCGTGGTCGCGCATGCCCACCAGAAAATCGCCTGCCACATACGACATGGCGCGCACCGTTCCCAGGTCGCCCCGGTTGCTGGCGGCGGCGATGCCCGATTGCAGCACCACATAGCCGTCACGCTCCTCCCAGTCGGCGATGGGGATGGCGCGTAGATCGTTGACGGCCCAGCGCGCGGCATACTCGCCGGAGAGCCGCCAGGGCAGCGTGAAGAGATAGGCCAGCATCAGCAGCACAACGGCGCCGAACCAGAGCACGAGTTGCCAGAGTTGGCCGAGGTAGACCGGCGGCGCCAGCAGATAGACCAGCCCGACGCCGGTGGTGACGGTCCACAGCAGCAGGAACGGCGCAAGCGAGAAGAGCAGCGCCCGCGTGAGCGCCAGCGACAACACCTGCCCAGCGGTCTGCATACCAGCGACGTTGTAGCCAATCAGGATGGCGACGATCACGCCCAGGGTGGTGAGCGCGGCGCCAAGAAAGCTGCTGGAATCAACCCCACTGTCCGCAACCGTCGCATGCAACGCTGGAAACGCCGAGGGAGTCAGGTGTGGCGCGATCCAGCCGATCAGCGCGCCCACCACAACGAGGCATGCAGCCAGCGCCGAGAGTAGCCAGCCAATCAGCCGTACCTGTAGAGACCGCGACATGCCCATAGCTCTACCACCACCGTTCCAAGTGCGCCTGCATCGCCGCATGCGCCTTTATGTATGCGCCTTTATGTGAGACAAGATGTGCAGTGTTCAGCATAACTGAGGAGGCGGCAAGATGCAATATGCGTTGCGCCAGGAACGCATATTGCATCTTGCCACCCGTTTCCAGCCAACACATGTCCAGTTTCTCTCTTTCCCATTTCCCCTTGCGCAGATATACTGCGCTAGGCTATACTGCATTATGCAGTATATAGTGACTCTGCCAGGAGAGGAGGAGACAGATGAACACATCGCAGGTGGGTCGCGATCCCTTGAGCCTGACGATCCTGGCATTGCTTGCGGAACAACCACGTCACCCCTATGAAATCCAGCGGCTGATTCGGGAACGCAAGAAAGACTTTGCCCGCAGCACACAGCGTGCGCTGTACCATGCAATTGATCGGCTGGTCAAAGCGAACCTCATCCTTCCGGCAGAGACCACTCGTGAATGGAATCGTCCAGAACGAACCGTCTACCAACTCACGGATGATGGACGCGACAGTTTTGTGGCATGGCTGGGAGAACTGCTCGCGCAGCCGTTGCCAGAGTATCCACTCTTTACGGTAGCGATCTCCTTTCTTGCCTATCTGCCGATGGAAACCGCCGTGCAGGCTCTTCAGGCGCGCGCCATCGAGCTAGAG
>JBDTAI010000216.1:0-5011 GCA_039924685.1 Ktedonobacterales bacterium | reverse complement strand
CGTACTGCGTATTGTAGGAGGTCGAGTAGTCCAGCCAGTAATGTACCTGATAGCTTTGCAGGTAATTTTTGCTCCCCGATGCGCCCTCGCGCCAGGCGCCATTGACATCCCACTCGTTGTAAATCTTTTGCGTCTGGTTGATCAATGTCCAGCGTCGTGAGGAGCCATCGCCGCCGCAGCCATACTGGTAGCGCATGCCGTCCGGTGTGTAGACGTTGAAACAGGCGTTGGTCGTGCTGTGCGCCGGATCCGTGCCGTTATCCGACGCCTGCACGCGAATCTCGGGGTGATGATGCGGCACGAAGTAGTGGTTGCCATTGGCATCGAGCGTGCAGCACAGCAACGGCTCACTCACCCCGCCCACGCCGTTGAAGTAGTACATATTCGAGGAGAGGTCATACGAGATCGAGCCGAGCGAGAGATTCCAGCCATCGCCCACCCAGGAGGAGGCGCCGGTGCGCAGGTGACGCTCGTTGGGGTCGGCGCTGCTATACACCAGGTTCACTGGCGGCGTCAGCCCACCGGCGGCGGGCGGCAGGGTAAGCGGATAGCTGAAGCTGAGATCACCCTGGTTGCCATCCATCGTCACATGCTGACTCGAGGCGATGTTGGCGTCCACTATTGAAGCGGACAGGACGAGCGGCCCCTGCGCCAGCGCGTCCACGCTGGCGGTCATGGTGTGCTGCCTGGGGTCGAGTATGAGCGGCACGCTCTGCGCGGCAGTCAGCGTCTTCGCGTCGCCGGTCAACGGCCACGAGAGACGCAGTGAGGCCGTGTTCACATCGTCGAGTTCGTGCGGCAGATAGCGCAGCGTCACCACCAGCGGCGTCGTGAAGGCCACCCCCTGGAGTGCGCGCCCCTGTCCATCCGTGACGGTGAGCCGGAACTGCGCCAGCTGGATAAAGGTGGCGCGCAGGCCCGTCTGGGTCTGCGCAAAGGTCAGTGTGAAGGGGCCGCGCGGGGTGGTGGCTGTGCCATTGACCAGCACGCTGGCGTGCGACAGGTCCACACTGCCCGGCGTCACGCTCAGACGAAGCAACCCCTCCGCACTCGTGAGGGTGACAGGGGTAGGCGCGGCGCCACGGGCGTTCGTCACCCCACGCGGATGGGTGGCGCTAGTGGCAAGAAAGCGGCTATCCAGGGCAAGGGTAATCGGGTGGGTCAGGATGTTGCCGAGCGTTGTGGCTATCTGGCTTGGCCCTTTGCCGGTGGGCGTGCGTGGGCCAGGAGTGGTGGGTGTTCTGGTGGTGGCGTTGGCGGGCTGCGCGCCAAAGGCATTGCCGGTCGCGCGGAAGCGGGCAAAGGTGTTGGGGCTATAGGTGATATGCGGCCCGGCATGCGCGGCGCGGATGGCCTGTTGCGCCTGGGCATAGAGCGTCAGCGTCGCCGACGAGAAAGGGCCGGTCGGGCCAAGCAGCAACGTCAGCAGCGCCAGCAGCGTCAGCCCCAGCACACGCAGCCGGGTCGAGCGCAGGGTTGAGTGCAGCGTCGAGCGCAGCGCGCCGCCGAGGCGATGGACCTCAGTGGATGTTTGGCGGAATACTGCCACTACGAATGCGCCAGCCGCTGCTATAAGCAGCAGTGCGGGTATGCGTGGCGCTATGTCGTGGTGGTGGTGTCGTCGCCGTTGGTGTTCCTGCTGGTCGAACGTCTGCTGCTGCTCGCTCTTCTCCATCGCCCGGCTCCCCGCATAGCTTTCACGCCGCGCCATCTGTCTTCAAGTGGCGCACGTGTTCTCGTGTGTCTACTCGCGTAGGGACAATCGCCTACAGCAAGTATACATGAACGAAGAAGGGAAAAGCCTACGTAATTTTAACTATTATTACGCATAACAGGGTATCCGCACATTCTCCGCAGGAGAATGAGAGCGAGAGCGCGTGTGCTATCCTGCTATGGAGCGCGGCCTCTACAAACTACCCGCGTAGATCATCAGGCCGCCGTCAACGAAAAGCGTTGTGCCAGTGACATAGCTGGCCTGATCGGAGGCGAGCCAGGCGACGGCGTTGGCAACATCTTCAGGGGCGCCGATGCGTTTGAGCGGTATCTCGGCCAGCAGCGCATTGATGCGCGCCGGGTCGTTGAGCGTCGCCGTGTTGATCGGTGTGGCGATGGCGCCGGGGCCAATGTTGACGATCCGCACGCGCTGGGGGGCAAGCTCGTTGGCGAGTGTGCGCGTCATCATACGCAGCCCACCCTTCGCCATGCAGTAGACGGCGTTGCCCACCATTGGCAGGTCTTCATGCACCGACGAGATGTTGATGACCACGCCGCCACCACCCTGCGCGGCGAACTGGCGCACGGCGGCCTGCGTGGCGAAGAACGGCCCTTTGAGGTCCACCGCAACCTGCCGGTCGAACTGATCCTCGGTGATGGCGTCAAGCGGGGTGGGTAGCTCAATGCCCGCGTTGTTCACCAGCACATCGAGCCGCCCGAAGGTCTGCACCGTCTGCCGCACCAGATTGGCCACGTCGGCCACCTGCGAGACATCCGCCTGCACGACCAGCGCCTTGCCGCCCCGGTCGATGATCGCTTTGGCAATGGCGTTGGCGGCATCACTATGGGTGTGATAGTCGAGCGTGACGGCCATGCCCTCCGCCGCCAGCCGTTGCACAATGCCCGCACCGATGCCCAGCGAGCCACCGGTGACAATTGCTACCTTGTTCTCAAGCCCAAACGCGCTCATGTTCGCCGCCTCTCTTTCACGCTCTCGATGTCGTCTAAACATCTGCTACCTGCCTTCTGGATGTGTGATGTCAGTGAGAACTACATCCCCGCCGCATTATAAGACGGGATGGGGTGTCTATCACTACCTCTGTACCGTGTCCCAATTGTAGCAGCTTGCAGGCCAACCATGCTGATACCGATTACATTGACATGCCCGACCGTCTGCGGTACGCTGGCGACGCATGGGTAAAGAATAGCTATTGGCGCCGACAGCGCAGAAGTGAGGCGGGAGGTGAGGCGAGTGGGGGGCTGGACGATGCGTGGGCGCGGTGAAGACAGCAATGCGCGACCGAAGACGTGGGCGCCACACCTGATGGGCAGGCTGGCGCTGGCGTTGCTGATACTGGCGACGCTGGCGGGATGTGGCGTGGCTGGCGCTGGCGCGCTCGGCATACGGCAGCCGTCGTCAGATCGCGCTATGGTCGTTCTGTCAGCCAACCAGCCGCAGACATCGTTGCATCCCGTCAAGACGCTGACTGCGCCCGGTTTCTCGGCCTCCGCCGCCTATCTGGTCAACGTAGATACCGGAC
The DNA here is from genome assembly GCA_039924685.1 of Ktedonobacterales bacterium. Classification (GTDB taxonomy): domain Bacteria; phylum Chloroflexota; class Ktedonobacteria; order Ktedonobacterales; family JADMIN01; genus JBDTAI01. The sequence goes on along the minus strand of JBDTAI010000216.1, from coordinate 1,757 downwards.
AGGTCTACCTCGCCTACCATGCCGACGACGAACGCGCAATGGCCAGCACCACCAAGATCATGACGGCGATGGTCGCGCTGACCTTCGGCAAGCTCGATCAGCGCATCACCGTCGGGGCCGATGCGCCCGCCATCATCAGCCAGGGCGCCAGTGTGGCGGGGTTGGTCCAGGGCGATACGCTGACGCTGCATGACTTGCTCTATGCGCTGCTGCTGCCTTCGGGCGACGACGCCGCGATTGCCATTGCAGACGGTGTGGCTGGTTCGCAAGCCAGGTTCATTGCGCTGATGAACGACGAGGCGGCGCTGCTTGGCCTGTGGCACACGCACTACAATGATGTTCACGGCCTCGACGCCAGCCAGCACTACACCACGGCGCGTGACCTTGCCCGGCTGGCGCTCTTCGCCATGCGCGATCCCACCTTCGCCGCCATCGTCAAAACGCCCACCTACAGCGTGCAGGGCTACACCTGGAACACCACCAACCTGTTGCTCACGAACACGGATTACTATACAGGCGCAACGGGCGTCAAGACGGGCTATACTGGCAATGCAGGTCCATGCCTGGTCTTTGCCGCCATACGCAATGGTCGCCATCTGCTGGGCGTGTTGCTGGGCGAACCGAATGCTACGGGCGAGGCGCTGCGCTTCACCGACGCGACTGCCCTGCTCAACTGGGGTTTCGCTCAACCGAAGTGAGCGACCCAACGACAATGGCAACCCTCCCTATAAGTAGGAGTGTCCACCAGACATCATTGATGCGCCAGAGGAGTTCTTGTATGTCAACGTCTATGTCAACGTCGCAAGCCAGTCAGACACAAACCAGCGCATCAGCCGCCGCTGCAACTGAGGAAGAGCGCAAGCAGGCATGGCGGGCAGCCATACGCGGCTGTGACCGCTTTCTTGTTGGCCACGGTCCGGTGCGCCTGCGCGAATCGCTGGCGGTGCTGGCGGCGGGCGTGACAGATGACGACGAGATAGATACCTACGGCCAGGGCGCACTGATCGAGCAGTTCGAGCGTGAGATCGCGGGACTACTCGGCAAAGAAGCCGCTGTTTTCATGCCCAGCGGCACAATGGCCCAGCAGATCGCGCTGCGCATCTGGAGCGACAGGAGCGGGCGCAAGACCGTCGCTTTCCACCCCACCTGCCACCTCGAAATCCACGAGTTCAAGGGCTACGAACTGCTGCATGGCTTGCATGGGCGGCTGGTGGGCGACGCGCACCGGCTGATCACGCTCGACGATCTGCGCGCTGTGCCGGAGCCACTGGCGGCGCTGCTGCTGGAACTGCCCCAGCGCGAGATCGGCGGCCAGCTCCCCGAATGGGTGGATTTGCAGGCGCAGATAGCCTGGGCGCGCGAACGCGGCGCTGCGGTTCACATGGATGGGGCGCGGCTATGGGAGGCGGCGCCCTACTATAGCAGGACGTATGCCGAGGTAGCGGCGCCCTTCGACAGCGTCTATGTCTCGTTCTACAAGGGCATCGGCGCGATTGCGGGGGCCGCGCTGGCTGGCCCGGCGGACTTTGTGGCGGAGGCGCGCATCTGGCAGCGGCGGCACGGCGGCAACCTGGTTCACCTCTACCCCTATGTGCTGTCGGCGCGGGCAGGACTCGAGCAACGGCTGGCGCACTTCCCGTCGTATGCTCGCCGTGCTGTGGAGGTGGCCCATGCGCTGCACACAGTCCCCGGCGTGATCATCAAGCCAGAGCGGCCCCAGACGCATATGATGCACGTCTACCTCCCTGGCGACCGCG
>JBDTAI010000215.1:0-16361 GCA_039924685.1 Ktedonobacterales bacterium | reverse complement strand
CAGCGTTCCCATCAAGATGGAGACGCGCGACCTCAACGTCTACTACGGCGACAATCATGCCATCAAGCATGTCAGCAGTCAGATGGCCGAACGCCAGGTGACGGCGCTGATGGGTCCTTCCGGCTGCGGCAAGTCCACTTTTTTGCGGGCGCTCAACCGCATGCACGACCTCACGCCCGCTGCGCGTGTCGAGGGTGAGGCGCTGCTCGACGGCCAGAACATCTATGCGCCCGGCGAGGATGTGGTCCACCTGCGCCAGCGCGTCGGCATGGTCTTTCAGCGGCCCAATCCCTTCCCACGCTCGATCTTCGAGAACGTCGCCTATGGACTGAAGGTGCAGGGTGGCCATAGCCCCAGCGAGACCCGCGACATGGTGGAGCGCAGCCTGCAAGCCGCTGCGCTCTGGGATGAGGTGAAAGACCGCCTCACGCACAGCGCGCTCGGCCTCTCCGGCGGACAACAGCAGCGGCTCTGCATCGCCCGCGCGCTGGCCGTCTCGCCCGAAGTGATTCTGATGGATGAACCGTGCTCGGCGCTCGATCCCATCGCCACGCTCAAGATCGAGGAGCTGATCGAGCAGTTGAAGCAGCACTATACCATCGTGATCGTCACCCACAACCTGCAACAGGCGGCGCGTGTCTCGCAGTATACCGGCTTCTTTCTCACGGGCAACCTGATCGAGTTTGCGCCCACCCAGCAAATCTTCGCCCGCCCCCAGGACCGCCGCACCGAAGATTTCATCACAGGCCGCTTCGGCTGATCGAGCGCTGATACAGCGCCATGCTACCCCGTCGTTCATGACATGAACTGACGTAGGCAAGTCAGGACAGGATAGACAAATGACACGCGACGCATTTCATCAGGAACTACGCGAACTCGAAGAAAAGGTCATCCAGATGGCCGCGCTGGTCGAGGCCGAGATCGCCCAGGCGATGCAGGCGCTCAGTCGGCGCGATCTGGCGCTCGCTAATCAGGTGGTGCGCAGCGATGTCGAGGTGAACGAGTTGCAACGCGACATCCGCAGCCGCACGACCACGGTGATGGCGCTGCAAGCCCCCGTCGCCCGCGATCTGCGTGAGTTGATCACGGTGCAGCTGGTGATCAACGAGCTTGAGCGCATGGGCGATCACGCGGTGGGCATCGCCAAGCAGGCCATGCGCGTGCAGGACTACGAGCCGCTGTCGGTGATCGGCGATATGAGCGAGATGGCCAAGTTGGTGCGCGAACAGGTGCGTGAGGGCATCCAGGCGTTCGTTGACGTGAATGCGCAGCTTGCCCGCGATGTCTGCGCGCAGGACGACGAGATTGACAAACGCTACCGCGCCATCTTCGCCGAGTTGATCAACCAGATGACGCTGAATCCGACCAATGTGCCAGCCGCGACCGCCCTGCTCTTCGTCGCGCATAACCTCGAGCGCATCGGCGACCGCGTCACCAACATCTGCGAAGACATCATCTATATGGTCTCTGGCGAGATCGAAGAACTCAATTAGCGCCGTAGAGCGTTGATTACGCCGTCCAGCGCCCCAACGCCCACTCCTCTCCCCGCACAGGCCCCCCTGCGCGAGCGCAGCGAGAAACGACCCACAGGGAGCGGAGCAGGGGTGTGAGGCAGGGAGAGAGGTCCGCGCCATGCAACCGCCCCAACCTACCTCGCCAGCTTCCCAGCAGCCCGCACCAACGCAACCGCAGCCCGGCGTGATCCTGGTGGTGGAGGATGACACCGACCTGCGCGACACCATCGTCTACAACCTGCGCGCCGATGGCTATGAGACGCTCGCCGCCGCCGATGGCGTGACCGCACTGGAGATCGCGCGCCGCCAACCCACCCCTGCGCTCGTGCTGCTCGATCTGATGCTGCCGCGCCTCAACGGCCTCGATGTTTGTCGTCAGTTGCGCGCCAGCCCCGCAACGGCTGACCTGCCGATTCTGATGCTGACGGCCCGCGCCGATGAGTCTGATGTGGTGGTGGGGCTGGAGCTTGGCGCCGACGACTACGTGACCAAGCCCTTTGGCTGGTCGGAGGTGCGCGCGCGGGTGCGCGCGCTGCTGCGGCGCGGGCGTGGCTCCGCGACTGCGCAAAGTTCCCCGTCCGGCGCAACTGAACCGGCAGGCGAGACACTGGCGGCGGGCGACATCCACATTGACGTAGGCCGCCATGAGGTGACGAAGCGCGGCGAGGCGATCACCCTGCCCGTGCGCCTCTTCGATCTGCTGGTCTACCTGGTACGCAACAAGGGCGCCGTGCTGACACGCGGGCGGCTCTTGGAGCGCGTCTGGGGCTACGACTACGTTGGCGACACCCGCACAGTGGATGTGCATATCCGCTGGCTGCGCGAACGCATCGAGGACGACCCCGCCAACCCGCAACTGATCCAGACGGTGCGTGGTGTCGGCTACCGCTTCAAGGGCTGATTCCTTGCGCAGACTTCAGCCCGCCTCGCGTCCGTGCGCCACCCTTTCAAGGCCGCGATCCCCATCCCAACGGATACGCGGACGCCCGCCATGCACCCCTACAGATCAGGCGCCAACGCTTCAGCTTTCCCCCCGCTCGCCACGATCCAGCAGCGCGCGGACGTGCTTCTCGCCAGTGTAGGTCAGCCGCGCCGCCCGGCCCTCGAAGACCGTATCCAGATGCACCGGACGGCCCCAGATGTAGTAGACGTACTCGAGCGCCTTCTCGCCGTAGACCAGATCAAGCTCCTGCCCCTCGAAATGGTGCTGCAACAACAACTCGGTATTGCCGTTGAAGTCGGCGTCGTTGACGGTGATATACGGTGTGCCGAAGTTCGTCATACTCGCCACCAGCCCGTCGCGCACCTTCTCCCAGTTCTTCTCGACAATCACCCACTCGTCGCCGTCCTTCTGATAGAGGTAGAGGTCAAGCTCCTCCACCAGCTCTTTCGTCAGGTAGTTGCGCAGCAGCGAGATGTCGCTCTCGGTCTCGCGCACCTCACGCAGCTTGGCGCGTCCCTGCCCCGGCTGGCGTCCGAACTTGACGCGCTCCTCCTCGGTGGGGTTATCCCAGCGCCGCTCGATGTCTTGCAGGATGTTATATCCCAGGTGATAGGGGTTGATGCGCATACGCGAGGTTGCCAGCACCCCCGCGTGCATCTGCGCAAACGCCGCAAACTCGCCGTCCGTCAGGTCCATCTCCCGCATGATCCGCGAGTGCCAATACGACGCATGTCCCTCATTTATGATTTTTGTGCGCATCTGCGGCACGAAGTAGAGCATCTCTTCGCGCACGATCAGCAGGATGTCGCGCTGCCATTCCTCCAGATTGGGCGAGTGTTGCGCCAGGAACAGCAGCAGGTCTTTCTCAGGCTCCGGCGGAAAGCGGCGGTGCGGCGGGCGCGTATGCTCGTCCTCCTCGGCCTCCGCCTGGCGACGGCGCTCGGCGCGCTTCTCCAAATCCCACAGGTCGTCATACTCGAAGGTGCGCTGTGTTGGCTTCCTCTCGCGCTCCTCATCGGCGGCGCGCTTGATATAGGTATTGGGGTCAATATGCTCTTCGATGGCCAGCACAGCATCGAGGAACCGCTCCACTGCGTCCTCACCATGATCATACTCATAGCGGCGGATGCGGTCGGCGTTGACGCTCACCTTGTCAATCATGTTGGAGGCCGTAGCGCGGAAGTAGACGTTGTTCTTGAAGAAGTCGGTATGTCCCAGCACATGCGCCACCACCACCTTGTTTTGCAGCAGATCGTTCTGCTCCATCAGAAAGGCGTAGGAGGGGTTGGTGTTGACCACCAGCTCGTAGATTTTGCTCAGGCCATAGTCATACTCGGTCTTCATGCGGTAGTACGCCTTGCCACGCGACCAATGGCTGAAGCGCCCCGGCAGCCCATACGAGCCGAACTCATACATGATGGTGGACGGCACCAGCTCGAAATGCACTGGATAGGGGTCAAGCCCCTCACGGCGCGCAATCTCCCAGATGCGCTCAATGGCGTCACTCAAATTGGCGACATACGCCTCATCCGGCGTCATCTCGGAATAGTTCGGTGTGATGTCTGGCGTGATGTCTGGCATAAGGAGCATCCCTCCTGAAAAGCCCGCATGAACAAGCTTGGCGCAGTTCTTCAGCCCGCACAGGCGCGGCTCTCGTGGCCGCCCAGAGGTGTACCCCCTGGTCGCGCCCCTATGGCTGCGTAGCAGGCGCAATGGGAACCCCATCGCGGGTGGCGAAGAAGCGGCGTAACGCCGGATATACCTCCGCCTTGTCCGAGATGGTAACGGCGATGAATCTGGGGCTGTCAATCCTGGCGTACGCTGACATGAGCGTGCTGGGCGAACGATAATGCCCCTCGCGTATCTCGCCATAGCCGAAGATGTTGCATAACTCCATCAGCTTCTCCACCAGCCCCACGCAGCGTTCGTTGTCCCACGGCAGGTTGTCGCCGTCCGAGAAGTGGAAGGGGTAGATGTTCCAGTCGTCGGGATTGTAGCGTTCCTGGATGATCTGCAAGGCCAGCTCATAGGCCGAGGAAACCTGCGTGCCGCCGCTCTCGCCATGCGTGAAGAACTCCTCCTCCGTCACCTCTTTGGCCTCGGTATGGTGGCTGATGAAGACGATCTTCACATTGGTGTACTTCGTCCGTAAGAAGCGCACCATCCAGAAGTAGAAGCTGCGCGCAATATACTTCTCGAACTCGCCCATACTCCCCGACACATCCATCATCGCCATGACGACGGCGTTGGACTGGTACTTGATCGTCGGCTCCCACGTCTTGAAGCGCAGGTCCTCGTTCTTGATGTCGCCGAAGTGGGGATCGCCCTTCGCCGCGTTGCGCTTCAGGTTCTCCAGAATCGTGCGTTTCTTGTCCAGATTGGCGAGCGGCCCCACCTTGCGCACATCGGTGAAACGCACCGCCTCGCTCTCCATCTCGGCCAGCTTCTTCTCTTCGAGGAAGGGCAACCCCAAATCCTCAAAGATCATCGCCGCCAGTTCGTCGAGCGTCACCTCGGCCTCGTAGTAGTCAACACCCGGCTCCTGGCCCGCCTCGCCACGCTGCCCGCGTCCGGGGCGTGGCTCACTGGCGATCACGTCGCCCACCTTGCTCTTGCCGTCGCCCTCACCCGTGTGCTGCTGGCGACCCGGATCGTAGCGGAAGCGATATTCTTCAAGCGAGCGGATCGGCACCTTGATCAGCTTCTTGCCGTCAGAGAGGATGATGCTCTCCTCGCTCACCACATCGGCAAGATTCTTCTTGATCGCCTCGCGTATCTTCTTCTTGTGGCGTTCCTGATCAATCGCGCCCTTGCGGTGCAGCGACCAGTCATGCTGCGAGATGCTTGAGGTATCCATAGAATTGCTCCCTCACCGGCCCCTCAGCCTCTTCCCCTGTGGGAAAAGGCGAGCGGATCGGTTCTAGGCCACTTCTCCAGCCCGCGCAGGCGGGCTTTGCGTCGGCGCCAGCCGACTTCAGGCAGAGCTTCAGGCGGCCCACCGGGCCACATCACATGCCCTGTGTTGGCGTATTGAAGGGGCGTGCGCGGCGCTAGATGCCTCTTCAATACGCCCTGGGCGCCAGACGTTCACGCCCGCAATCCCTAGCGGTTCAGCAGTGAACCGACGTACTTGAGCAGTTCGTTGGCGCAGATCGGACAGTAGCCGTGATCGCTGATCAGGCGGCTGACCACCTCGTTGCTCTTCTTCAGTTGCTCCGGGTCGGGATTGCGCACCGAGGTCGTAATCTTCACTACATCGCGCAGGTCCGCGAACAGCTTCTTCTCGATGGCTTCCTTCAGCCGCTCGTGGCTGGTATATTCGAAGGTCTGGCCACGCCGGGCCAACGCCGAGATGCGGATCAGAATCTCCTCGCGGAAGGTCTTCTTCGCGTTCTCGGTGATGCCAATCTGCTCCTCGATGGAGCGCATCAGCCGCTCGTCGGGGTCCATATCCTCGTCGGTGATGGGATCGCGCACCTTGTTCTTGTTGCAGTACGCCTCCACATTGTCAAGGTAGTTGTTGAGCAGGGTGCGCGCCGACTCTTCGAAGGAATAGACGAACGCTCGCTGCACCTCTTTCTGCGCTAGCTCGTCATACTCTTTGCGCGCCTCGCTGATGAAGTTGAGGTAATGTTCGCGCTCTTCGCGGGTGATGCTGGTATGCTGATCCAGTCCGTCGCGCAGCGCCCGCAGCGCATCTATCGCGTTGATGCACGAGACCCGCTCACGCACCAGCGCACTAGAGAGCCGGTTGATGACGTAACGCGGCGAGATGCCATCCATCCCCTCGCGCTGCGCCTCCTCTTGCAGCTCCTTGATGTCTTTCTGCTTGAACTCTTCGGTCTCCTCACCGTCATACAGCTTGAGCTTCTTCATATGGCTCATGCCCACCTTCTTGGACTGCTCCAGCCGGGTGAGGATGGCGAAGACGCTGGCGATGCGCAGGGTGTGCGGCGCGATATGCACATTCTTGAGCGCGCTCTGGCCGAGCAGCTTCTCATAGATACGCACCTCGTCGCTCACGCGCAGGTTATACGGCACCTTGACCAGAATGATGCGATCCTGCAACGCCTCAGACTTCTTGTTGCCGACGAACGACTGGTACTCATGCTCGTTGGTATGGCTCACCACCACCTCGTCGGCATAGATCATCGAGAAGCGCCCGGTCTTGATATTCTGCTCCTGCGAGAGCGTCAGCAGCACGTAGAGGAACTTCTCATCCGTCTTCAATAATTCTACAAATTCCATTACTCCTCGATTCGCAATATTGAGTTCACCGTCGAAACGATAGGCGCGGGGATCGCTTTCCGTCCCAATCTCACCTACCGTCGAGAGGTCAATACCGCCAACCAGTTCGGAGATGTCCTGGCTGTTGTGCTGGATGAAGCCATCGGCGACAAACGAATGTGTGCCGGGAACCAGCAGATCATAGACCGGCTCGATTCCTGCGGCCTTCACCTCACGTACCTGCAACCAGAGGTAGTTCTGGCGAACAAGCGTTGCCAGCGCAGATCCAGCAAGCTCCGGGCGCTCCGCTAGTATGACCTGAGCACGATTGTAGGAAAGGTTGCGCGCGCCGGAAACAACGCGGGCCAGATTGCCATCGCCACCATGCCCATTGAGCAGCGATCCACTGTGAGGGAGATGGTCGAAGTTAGTTTTACTGCTACGTGCGTCACGCAATGGGGCCGTAGCTTTGTCACGTAGAGACGGAATCAGCGCCACGAGATCGAGTACCTGATCGCCGCGTAGCGTCACATTGTAGTAACGCTCACCATTGATCTCTTCGAACCAAAGTGACCCAACACCCCCCAGATTGAGCAGGATAGCATGAACCTGTCGGGCAAGCGTGCGTGACTTGCTGGAAAACTTGAAGGTGTTCGAGCCGGAGCTATCACCGCGAATTGTCGCATCGCCCCAGAAGAGTCCCTCGAGGAAAGCAAGCACATCTTCCTCGCTGCTCGCGAGTACGCACGCAGGAACAGTCTTTGCTCCAGCGCCGTGCTTGATCCCTATCTCGCCCTTGAGCCAGATACTGAGCGCCTTGTTGCTGATCCCAACATTGGTTGCGTAGTCTTGCGCCTTACGATAGGGAATCGCATCGAGGCCGAAGAGGTCACGAGTCAGCGACACAAAACGGCTAATCAGCGCCTCCGATTTGTTCGTGAACCACGTCTCATAGGTGGTCACACTGCCTTCCGCTGTCAATAGTCCCAGCCAGTAGGCAAGGTCAGGTGTCATAACCTTTGGCTGACGTGGCAGCGGATAGAAGCTCTCAGGAAGGGCAGCACGCTCGCCAAAGATATGACTTCCACGCGCCAGCGCCACATAATCGCCCGCCGCCAACTCACCGATCTTCTTCCAGGCCAACTCACCACCCGGCTGCAACGTCAGCAGCGGATGATTGGCCGTGCCACGGATGGTATAGCCCAGATTGGTTTCGACCGAATAAATCGGCTGGAAACCGCCGCAGTAGAACTTGCTCGCCTGTTCGGGGCCATCCACACCAAGCACTGTCGCCTCGAATGGCACGAACTCATCCTCACCCGGCTTGTGTTCCAGCGAAAGATAGATGTCCTCCATTGTGCGCAAGCCCTGAGTGGTCAGCACCAGCGTATCGCCTGTCACACATTTGGGGTCTGAGGGAGTGAAGGTGCCGATGCCGAGGCGGTACTTCTCGCTGAAGGCGATACGCTGCACTGGCACATCCTCGATGCGGCCACCATACTTGTTGTCGAGCAGCCAGCGGCACTTGGGGCAGAGGTCGCCCTCGATGTAGACACCGTATTCACGCTCCACCTCGGCGCGCAACTCATGGGGGATCAGATGCAGCGGCTCCTCGTGCATCGGGCATTCCTTGATGGCATAGACGCCGCCCGTTTCCGTGCGGGTATACTGCTCGAGGCCGCGTTTGAGCAACGCGACGATGGTGGACTTACCGCCGCCAACCGGACCCATCAGCAGCAGGATGCGTTTGCGCACTTCGAGGCGCTGGGCCGCCGAATGGAAGTATTCGACGATCTGTTGAAGTGGCTTCTCGATGCCGAAGATTTCGTCACTGAAGAAGTTGTAGCGCGGTTCGCCGAGCCGGTTCGTCTCGTTGCCGCCTGCCACAATCATGTTGTAGATGCGCTCGTGAGAAAGCTGGGCAACCGAGGGTTGCTGGGTGACAACCTCGTAATACTGAGCGAACGTGCCTTCCCACGCCAGCGCCCGTTCGCGGTCGCGGTATTCTTCAAGCCGCTTCACCAGGTCCATAACCCTGTCCTCCTGTGTAGACCGGACACCTACCGGCAGAACCGGCAGCGTCGGCATGAATGAGACGCACGACGCATACGACGCAAACAACACAGCATGTGCAGCCTATGGAACAGCTAGAACACATGACCTACTGCGCTCCCTGCGGACACATTCTCCGACGCGACGCCCCCAGCGGCAATGGCTGCCCAGTGGTGGAGCGTCATGGCGGCGCCTGCCTGTAATTCGTTATCACTGTACAGGTTGCGCTCTAGTGTTTGGCGGCGCCACCGTGGCGACGACGAACAGCAATTCGGCGGCTGACGCGACGACCTTGAAACAAGCGCCGGGATAGCTACGCCAGCCTGCAATGGCTGCAATGGCTGCAATGGCTGCAATGGCTGCATCGCCACAATCGTTGATGGCCTGAATGGCCTGAATGGTTTTGGATCGTTTGCGTGTGCGCCGCCTGCGCATGCGTGCGTGCGTTCGTCTGTTGCTGTTGTTGCTGCTGCTGTTGCTGTTAGCTATTCTAGTTGGATGCTTTGGATGGGAGAATTGCCGACACGGAGAAGTTCACGGAGAAGCTACAGCATGAGGCTCAAAAGCGCTCAGGCCAACTTCGGCCAACCAGAAGCCAACCAGGCGTGCGCCACACAGGAGGATGTGGGCCGCTCATACGCGTGAGGCCGGAGGTATGTGTTTCGCTCTGTGACGTTCTACTCTACTACGGTCCCCATGCGCGCCATCCGGGCGCAGCGTGGACTGGTGAGCGCGACCGATGCGCGCCCTGTAGCACACTGTACGGGATGTACGTACCGGAGACAGTATCGGTTGTGGCGGATAATTCCCCTATGCGGACCCAGTCCATCAGCCGGACCGGTCGAAAAGCGCAGCGATAGTATCCCGCATCCCCGTTCATCGTTGCGGAGGAAGCGGTACGCCGGTGACTTCTCAGGCGAGAAATCGCGTCACACGGCATGGTGTCGTAAACTGGCGGTGAACCGACGCCACCATCTTAGCAAGCACGGCGGGCGGCATGGCCAGAACGGAGAGCGCGTGTCGAACAGCGACCAGGCTGGCAAGCGTATTGCCAGCTATGTTGGCCCTCCCCACAAGATACTACAGAGTATCGTACCTCAACCGTATCCTGTCAAGTTCCCTCTCAGCCCCAGAGCGCCCAGCGCAGCAATCACACATTTCAGAGGCGCCAATTGTAGACATGAGCGGAAGCCTGACAGTGGCTATACGCTATGATGTCTCTGCAGGACAGTCAAGCAAGAACTATGCCTACATGCCAAAGTAGCAACCAACAGCAACACGAGATGCTGGCGTTGCCCTGTTCCTCATGCGCCTCGATATGCCATATGCCCTGAATGCCCGTAGATATGCGTCACACAACCTCATGCCCCACGATTTTTCCACCTGGCATCGCCGATTTCGCGCCGATATTTGACGCGCCGAAATGGCGTGTGCTACCATCGAACTAGCTGAACGAGTTGCTGAACGATCTGGCGTCTCCGGATGTTCGCAGAGCAGTGACCACCACAACCAAACAAACACTACCTCAGCCAGCAACCGCCTCACCGGGCACGTGGCCGACAGCGTTCTTCAACGGCGAAGAATCCGCCTTCTAGCCGCCATTCCTCCACCAACCCGGCGCAATCTGCAACCTGTCTCGACGTGTCTTGACCCGCTCGACCTGTTTTTGGTCCGCCTGGAGCAGCAGAGGAGCGCCTGATGCCTACACGCTGGATTGACACCATACGCGCCCGCTTCATCGCGGCGTTCTCCGCAGTGATGAAACGTGTGAAGCGTGGACAGACCACCGGCAGGTCATGGTCATTGCGGGCAGCACATACGCCCGTTTTCGCCAACTTCGCCGCGCCTGCCGCCGTTCACCTGGCCTATGCAAGCTGGCTCGACGATGGGCGCCGCCTGCGCGCCCCGCATGGCGCCAGCCATGAAACACCTCTCGCGCCGATGACTTCTCTGGCTTCTCTAGAACAGCAAGAGCAGCCAAAAGATGCCACGCCTCCACGTACACCACCGAGGCGCTATCGCTCCACGCCGAGCGTTCAGCAGGGAGCCCATCTGATCGGCGCCACCGCGCCCGCTACACTGCCGCTGCCCATGCCGTCTGTCTCGCCAGCACTGGCTTCGGCTTCGGCTTCCATGCCTCTCAGTCCAGAGGGCGCCGCGCCTGCGGCCCTGGCTGCGGATGATATGCTGTGTGAAGACGATGATCTGGCCCACCTGCCCACCTCGCTCGATGATGTAGACAGGCTTACCGAGGCGCAACGGCGGCTGGTCTTCCTGCGCTATCTCGTGCGCCAGCGCGTCTACAACGAAGGCTTCCCGGCGCAGCAAACACCTGACCAATATCGCCCCCACGAGCGCCAGCCCGACGATCACAACACGCCATCTCCCAAGAGCGACTGGAACTGATGCCATTCCAGAAAGTCCGCCGAAGTTCGCCTCCAGTCTGCGCGGGCAGGCTTTGTAACCCGTGACCCAGAGGCGCGGCTCTAGCCGCTTGCCCTCCGCGTCAGCCGTAACACCTCCGCCACGCTCCACGCCTGCGCGATGCAGCCGACGGGCGTGAATGGCAGTGCGCCCCAGGTGATCTCGCTGATCGTTCCCAGCCCTGCCACAAAGAGGTGATCGTAGTACGGACGCAACAGTGCTGCAAGCCAGTTTCCATTGCCGCTTGCAGCGTTTCCGTCATCATCCGTCGGCGGGTAAGCGTCGCGGGCATCGGCATAGACGCCGAGCAGCCAGGGCCAGACCGTTCCCTGATGGTAGGCGGCGTCGCGGGCATGCTGGTCGCCACTATAGACGCCGATGAAACGCGGATCATCAGGCGCGAGGGTGCGCAACCCCAGCGGCGCCAGCAGTTCACGCCCCACCAGCGACACCACCAAACGCGCCTGCTCAGGTGGAATCAGCGGTTGCGCCAGCGTCAACGCGAACACCTGGTTGGGGCGTAGTGACCAGTCAATCGCGCCAGATTGTCCCTCCACATCCACCACATCAGCGAGATAGCCGCCCGCCGCATACCAGAAGCGCCGCAGAAAGTTCGCCTCCACCAACGCTCGCAGACGGTCATACGGCGCTGAATCGCGGTTCAACTGGCGCGCCCACACGCCCATCAGCGTCAGCGCGCGATGCCACAGCGTGTTGATCTCCACTGGCTTGCCGCGTCGCGGCGTCACCACCCAATCACCCACCTTCGCATCCATCCAGGTCAGTTGCGCACCAGCCGCGCCCGCCCGCAGCAACCCATCGGCAGGGTCCACGCCGATGCCATAGCGCGTGCCACGTTCGTACCAGCCGACGCTCTCGGCCAATCTGTCGAACAATTCCGCCAGCAACGCCTGATCGCCGGTTGCATCAAGATACGCGCCCAACGCATGGAACAGCCAGAGCGTCGCATCCACCGTGTTGTATTCAGGAGGGCCGCCACCGCTATCGGGAAAGCGGTTGGGAATCATCCCCTGGTCCAGATAGCCAACGAAACCGCGCAACAGTTCACGCGCCTGGGCAAAGCGCCCGGTATGCAGCGTCAGCCCCGGCAGCGCAATCATCGTGTCGCGTCCCCAGTCGGTGAACCATGGATACCCCGCGATCACCGTTACCTCCTGCGTCCCACCTACAGGCAGAGAGGCCGAAGGCGCCATACGCGCAACCACAAACTGATCCGCCGCCAGCGTCAGCCGCTGGGTGAGAATGGCCAGCCAATCATCGAACGCCACATTCCCTGCGACGCCCGCCTGTGCCAGCAACGCCGCACAACGCGCCCGTTCATGCGCCAGCGCCTGCGCCGCCAGCTGCTCATGATCGTCGCCACCCAGGCCGGTGAGATAGATAGGTAACGGAGTTGGCGCGGTATCAGTGAGGGCGTTGGCATGCGAAGCGGCGAACACCAGCGTAGCCGTCTGGCCCGGCGCCAGCGCAGCAGTGAAGAAACCCGGCAGGTAGACATCTTCATCAGCCACCAGGCCGCGCTCCTGCTCGGCGCGATGATGAACCCCCCAGAACCACTCGCCCGCCGCCGCGAACTGCGCCTGTGGTGCGGCGAACACCTGCACGATGGGCGCTATGTCGTCCGCCTGGATGTGGTACGCGCAAGCCAGATCGGGGATCGCCTCCACGCGGAAATGCCAGTCGGGCGAACCGCGCATGACGGCATGGTGATCGCGCGCCACACAGAACGGCGCCAGCCGCAGTGTGATCGGCTGCCCATCTGTGCCATTGCCATCACCACTGCCAGCCATATAGCGATACTGAAGATACGTGATGTTGGCCCCATGCTCCATCCACACCCGTTTGATCAGCGTCGGGCCAGTTGAGCCAGTTGAGCCAGTGGCGGAATCACTGGCATCGTCGCCCAGACGATAGGTGAAGGTAGGGATCGAGCCATCGAGCGCGAAGCCCACCAGCCGCTCGTAGCCATGTGGATCAATTGTGCCGTCGGCGTATTCGTTGGTTCCTAGCGCGATCTTTGCGCCATTGGCCAGCGCCACATCCTCATCCACTTTGGTGACGAGTACGACGCGCTGCTGTGGCCCGTCGAGCGCCGCCACCAGCAGCCCGGAATAACTGCGTGTGGTCGCGCCGCCGATGGTCCCTAGCGCATAGCCGCCCAGCCCGTTTGTGACCAGCCACTCGCGGCTCAGATCGGCGTCGAGGTCGCCAAGCGTCGCCGAGTCCAATGCAAGCTGCGGCAAGGCATCGTCAGTGCTACTCACATGGCCAGCCTTTCAACCTATTCTCCAGCCCACGAAGGTGGGCTTCGTGGCGTGAGCGCCCAGAGGCGCAGGCGTACCCGCTGGCCTCACTGGCCTCACTGGCCTCGCTGCCCCGACGCCCACCATGCACGACAACGCGAACGGGTGCGCGGGCGCCCGCGCACCCGCGTCCCTACAATGGATCGACGGCGCCTACGAACAATACACGCCCGCCTATTCACCGGCACGCGGCACATGGATAGCAACGGTGGCGCCATGTCCCGGATCGCTGTGAACCGTCAGCGATCCGCCGACCAGCGCCACCAGCGCCGCATGTGTCAGCAGTCCACTACGTGTTCCCGGCGTATCCCCTGGCGTGTCCCCCGGCGTGTCCCCTGACCTGCTCTGCTGCCTGCCCTCTTGTGGTTCGGCGGCTGCATGCGCCTGTGAAATATCCGGCTCAACGGGACGCAAACCCACGCCATCGTCGGCCACCACCACTGTCACCCACTGCGCATCAGCAGCCAGCGTCACCCGCAACGTCAACTTTCGGCGCAGATCGTCGCCGCGCGCATGGCGACCCGCATTGCGCACAGCTTCGAGGGCGGCGCTGAGGAGCAGATCGGCCATGATGGCGGGCAGCGCATCGGCGGCGGCCACCGCATCAGGCGGCGCCTCCCACACCAGCGTATCAAAAACGCCCCGAAACTCGCCATCCAGCGAACTGCGCAACGCGCCAGTGAAGCCATGCTCCATCCTGCGCGGACTCGCCATCGGCGCTGCGCGCATCAGCCGGGCAAGATCATGGTGCGCTTTGCCCAGTTCACCCACCACCGCGCCAAGTTCGGCGTCCGCGCCAGCCTGCGCCCTGGCAGGCGTCTCTATCGCCTCCACACCGCCCATATCGTCAACGCCGCCAACGCCGCCAAATGTGACGGCGACCGCAGCTTTGGCGGGCGCCTGTGCCGTTTTGAGGCGGGCGCGCACGGCTTCGAGTTGCAACATCGCCAGATGCAGGCGTGGCAGCACCTCGTCATGCAGCACCCGACGCGGCAGCGCGGCGCTCAACTCGGCTTCAAGGCCACGGCGGCGCGCAAGCTGGGCCACTGCCTGGGCTGCGATGAACTCGCCCACCGCATCCAGGATACGCTGTCCACAGGCGCGGGCGATCTCCAGGTCGGCGGAGGTGTACCCCGCCCCATCCACACGCGGGCCAAGCGTCAGACGCGCCACCACACCACGTTCATCGCTCACCGGCAGCGTCCACTCACGCGCATCGCCCGCCTCCACAGCCTCACGCAGTGGCGATTGATAGGCAAAGGCGCGTGTGAAGCGCCCGGCGGAGACGGTGAGCCGCCCATGCCCCGCCCCCAACACATCGCGGCACAGACTGGTGAAGAGCGCCTTCACATTGCGCTCCACCTCCTGCGGATCAGTTGCCAGCCAGCCAGTATGCCCCACCGACATGCTCGCCACAAATGGACGTATCTGCCGCAACAGCCGATCATGCGCCACATAGGATTGCCAGGTGAGCAGCGCGCAGGTGAGCGCCACCAACGCCACCAGCAACAGCAGATCGGGCAGCGCCTCCTGGTTCAACGCCGCCATCCAGGCGACCACACAGGCGAAGAGCGCCGCCAGCCCGGCCATGCCACGCCAATAGCTCGAAAAGCCGCGCTGTGGCAACCGCCGCTCGACCAGCACCCCCTGGCGCACCACCGCCCAGCCGACCAGCAGCCCCACCCCCACCAGCGCCACCTGCACACATAGATCAGCCGCCACCAGCAAGAGCGGCGCGTGGCCCGGTTGTGTCTGTGGCACAGACAGCGGCTGCGGCAGATGATCGAGGAATGGCAACAGCCGTGCGCGATGCTGTGAGATCGCCAGCAGTACGCCGATCACCGCGACCACGCCGCCCGCGCCCAGAATGCAGAGCGAGGCGCCCAACAGCGCCGGACGCGCCCGGCTCCAGGCGTCACGCGCATCCCAGAGCAGCGCCGACTCGCCATCCAACTCGGCCAAGCTGGCAGTCTCAGCGTTCTCGCCAGCAGTGCGGGCGGCGCGTTCATGCGGCTCGATCAGCAGGCGTCGCACCACCAGCGAGGCCCACGGCAGACAGGCGCAGGCGGCGATATACGTGACGAAAGCCAGTCCCAGCAGCGGCACAGCGGGCGAGACACTGCTCAACTGCGGCGTAATCTGGGGACGCAATGAGTCGTCGAGCAGGCGGATGAAGTCGTCATAGTGCGCGATGAAGGGCCAACTCACCAGCGCCAGCAGCGCTGCGAACGCGCCAAGCGTCGCCACCGCCAGCAGCGCAGGCATGCGCAGCCGCCGCCACGCGCCTGCTAGTCCCGCGTAGTGCAAACCAATAGCGGCCCAGAACAGCGGCGCGGCAAATGCAGGCAGCCACGAGACACGCCACCAGAAGTCGGTGGACCTGCCCTCCGAGACGCCTGCGCCCACCAGCGCGCCGTGGCTCAGAAAGAAGAGCGCGCCTGAGAGCAGACCCAGCGCGCCCACCCATGTCACCAGACTGCGCCTGTCGCCCATCAAAAGGACGGTAGCGCCAAGCCAGAGGTACGTGATCAGGCTAAAGACCGAGAGCGCAATGGCCCCCTGCGCCAGCGCCTCTTGCAGCGTCACATCCCAGTTCATCGGCGTCGCTCCGTTCGCCTGCCGCGATCATCGCTCGCCTCACTGTTCGCCTCGCTGTTCACCTCGTCTGGTTCATCGAAGAGCGGAACCCATGCGCCGCGCCGGTCGGGCGCCAATGCGCGGCCCTCGTCGTCCCACAGGATCGGGCGGTTGTAGACATAGATCAGCGCGGCGCGGGCGCGGGCCACCTTCTCGTCGGTGGCGCTGTCACTCAAGCGCCAGGCGTCATAGATCCGTCCGTTGGTGCGGCTGACGGCGCGAGCGTCACGCAGATTCAGG
>JBDTAI010000214.1:0-4537 GCA_039924685.1 Ktedonobacterales bacterium | reverse complement strand
TGACGCCTGTGTACACCAGATGTCACAACGATATGTCACAACGATTGGCTGGAGGCTGAGTCTGGCGCCTCCAGCCTTAGGGAGCAACAGGCAGGCTCAGCGACTATTCGTAGCGCAACACCTCGACCGGGCGCACCCGCGTCGGGCGCCACGCCACCAGCGCCGCCACCAGCATGCAGATCACCGCCGTCGCGGCGACCACACCAAGCGCCGTCGGCACGGGAATGGCGATCGGCAGGTTGAAGGCGAATTTGCCCAGTACCGCCGCCACCACAGCCACCACCAGCATTGCCAGCAGTCCACCCGTCAGGCCAACCACGCCGTTCTCGATCAGCACCTCGCTCAGCACGCTGCGGCTGGTATAGCCAACCGATTTGAGGATGCCCAGTTCGCGGCGGCGTTCCAGCATCGCCAGCGCCACGGCGTTCGCAATGATGATCACGCTCGCCAGCATCGCCAGCGATGTCACCGCGATCAGCACCTGCACCAGACTGTTGAGCAGTTGCGCGTACTGGTCCACAAAGTCGGCGAGACTGAAGGTGACGATGCCCGGCGCGGCATTCTCAATCGTCGCCAGCGTCGTGTCGGCGGTCCTGGAATCGAGGTGCATCGTGAAGCCATATTGCGGCGCGTTGGCGCTCAGCGTGTTGACCACTGAGCCATCCACCAGAATCGGCTCGAGTTGCGGCAGTGGCGTGTTGTAGAAGCCGACGACGGTGAGAGTGATCGGCGTCTTGTCCGCCTGGCTAATGAGTGTGATTTTTGCGCCCAGCTTCAGATTGGTCGGCGCCTGCGAGGCCGTCTGCGGCAGCAGCGCGTTGAGCGTTCCAGCGTCGGCTGACGTCAGATTGCGTCCGGCATTGGCGTCATGGCTACCCGCCACGATGGGAATATCCTTGTTGTTGGGAACGCTACCCTGCGCCAGATCGTAGCCCTGCACGCCTTTCATCACGCCCGCCACGTCGCCGCCGGTATAGGAATTGCCTGCGGTCACATGTTGCACGAAAGCGCCGATGGGTTGGCCGTTGATGGCGACGGGAACCGCCTGGGTGATCGGCGACTCGGTGATCCGCCGGACGCCTGAGACCTGCGCCAACTGCCGCTCGACGATGGCCTTGTCGTTGTGGTTGGCGACGATCTCGGCGTTGACGCCGTTGGAGCCTGCCAGGAACGAGTTGAGGCTGTCGGTGATGTTCTGCCCCAGCACAAGAATCACGCCCACCGCAAAGACGCCGATGTAGAGCGCGATCAGCGTCGTCACCGTGCGCGCCTTCTGCCGTCCCAGGTTGCGCATCGCCATCTTCACCGTCGCCTTCCAGGCCAGCGGCAGCACGGCCACGGCGCCCAACACCACTACCAGCGCCACCACTACAGCAAAGGCCGGAACGAAGAACGTCAGCGCAGCCGAGCCAACCAGCGCCACGAGGAGGATCGCCACATACCACCAGCGCAACGACTCCACCACCGGAAACCGGCTGATCAGCGCGACCACTCCGCCCAGAACCAGCCCCAACACCAGCAGGAATGCCCCCGTGCCACCAACCGCCAGCGCCGTCAGCTCCGTATTCTGCAGAACGCCCAGCGCCAGCAGGAAGAAGAGCGCCAGCACCAGCGCGACAAGTCCGCCGGTCAACAGCAGCGACCGCCAGTTGGCGCCCTCATGCAGCTCACGCAGCACCATCTGCGGGCGCACCTGGCTGGCCTGCGCAATGGGCATTAGCCCGAAGATCAACGCCGTCAGAAAGCCGATCAACACGCCCTCACCCACGGTGCGCCAGTCAATCGTGGTCGGCAGCGCGATTTGCAGGCTGGCCTGCATCAACGAGTTGACGAAGAAACTCAGGTCAGCGCCGACCAGCGCGCCGACAATGCCCCCAATCAGGCCAATCAGGCCCGTCTCCAGACCGAATAGCGCGAAGAGATCATACTGCTGGTAGCCCGTCGTCTTGAGCATGGCGATCTCGACCCGTCGCCGCCGCAGAAGCACCTGCACCGTATTGACGATGCCCACGCCGCCGATCAGCAGTGCCAGCAGCCCGACGATCTGGAGGAAATAGGTGACATCCTGCACCTGAGTCTTGTTGCCAGCCAGCGCCTGCTTTGTCGTCGTGATTGCCACCAGCGGAAACTGCCCCTGAATCTGGTGGGCGGCGGCTGTGGCGTTGGCGTCGGTGTGCCCCGGCACATCGGCATAGATTGCTGTGTAGGTCAGCGAGTTGCTCATGCCGGGAAGCGCGGCATAGTCGCTGGCGCCAACCAGCAGCACCGAGCCACGGAACAAACCCGTATCCTTGACGATACCGGCGATGGTGACGTTCGCCACGCGCCCATCCTGTGCATAGAGCTTGAAACTGTCGCCAACGGCGAGGTTGAGCGTCTGCGCCAGTGTCGTCGTGATCACCACGTTGCGCCCATGCAGCAGACCGCTCAGGCTGCCATTGCCCGGCTGTGTGAAGACGGGCGCGCCTTCGAGCGGAAAGCTCGCCGGATTGACCGCATCTACCTGGAAGAACCGCCAGCCACCGGCGGCGTGCGCCTGCCCGCTGGCGCTCTCAACCGCGCTATAGGCAGTGATCGTCCCCTGCGCCTTCAGCGTATCGAAGTAGCGCACCTGGCTGGCTGTCAGCGGCGCGCTGGCGCTGCTGATGGCGAGGTCGCCGCCGTTGAGCGCCCGCACGTTGCCCGTCAACCCTGTATTGATCGCGTTGCTCACCAGTTGCAGCGCCACAATCGCCATCACGCCGACCGCCACGCAGAAGATCGCCAGCAGCGACCGCTGGCCCCCACGCAGCAACGAGCGTGTCGCATAGACCCAGTACATTCCCAGCTTCTTCATGACGCTATCCTCACTTTTCCAGGATCGCGGGCGTGTACGCCCGACTCACCTCGCCTCAGATGGGCATACATGCCCCAACGCTTGCCACCAGTAGAGTGATTTCAGTCCCGTTCCCGCCCGTACTCCAGCCTTTCAAGGCCGAGCACAGCCCACCCCACCACCCAGGCTAAGCGCGGCCCACTATCAGTCGTTGGCTACGAGACCGTCTACGATGCGGATCGTGCGCTCAGCGGCGGTCGCCACATTGGGATCGTGGGTGGCGATCACAAAGGTTGTGCCGGTGGACTGGCGCAGGTCGCGGATCATCTGCAACACGTTGTCGCCGTTGCGCTTGTCCAGGTTGCCAGTCGGCTCGTCCATGATCACAATCGCCGGATTGGTCGCCAGCGCCCGCGCCACCGCCACGCGCTGCTGCTCGCCGCCGGACATCTGGTTGGGACGGTTGTTGAGGCGATGTCCCAGCCCCACCAGCGTCAGCAACTCCTTCGCGCGGACGGAGGGTTTGCCGGGGCGATGGCCAATGTAGAGCGGCGCCTCGACGTTTTCCAGCGCCGTCAGCGTCGGAATCAGGTTGAACGCCTGAAACACCATGCCGATCTTCGAGTTGCGCACAGCGGCCAGCTTCGCCTCACTCATGCGCGTGATGTCCACGCCGTCCACCAGCACCTGTCCGCTGGTGGGACTATCCAGGCCGGAGATGATACCCAGCAGCGTAGACTTGCCCGACCCAGATGGCCCGACGATGGCCACCAGTTCACCATGCTCGATGCGCAGCGAGATGCCCTTGAGGATGCTGATGCGCTCATGGCCGAGCGGCAAGCTCTTCGTGATGTTGCGCGCCTCCAGCGCGGCTGGCCGCGTCGCTACATTGCCCTGCGCGTGGTTGAGAACCGCTTCGGGCGCCTCAGTCATATGCTCAATCGTGTGCTCAATCGTGTGCTCACTCATCTGTCGCCTCCCATGCTCCGCAAAGTCACGTCACGATTCCGGGATATCGGCGTCTGGAGATATTCCCAGCTACCGATATGCACAGTATGCCTGGGAAACCGGCGTTCTCCATCGGTCTGGAGGCGGATTGTAAGAGGGACTTGAGATGGATTGTGCGCAGTACGATAGAATCAGTAACGAGAGACAGCGACGCCGACAAACAGAGCAAAAAGGTGGAAGGCACACTATGCAGCTTCACTACGCCTACGACGCCACACCAGGCTATACCCAGCTCGTCACTCCACAGACCCATCCAGTCAGCTGGCTAGACTTCGGCATGCTCAGACTTGGCGCCGATGAGCGGTATACATTTGCCAGCGGCAGCGACGAGATCGGGCTGGTCATTCTGACGGGCGCATGCAGTGTCCAGATAGACAGTCAGCGATTCGAAGACCTTGGCGGGCGAAGCAGCGTCTTCGACGGGCGGGCGACGGCGGTCTATGCGCCCTGCCAGGCGCAACTCCAGATCGCGGCGGGCGCTGGCGGTGTTGAGATGGCGATCTGCCGCTGCCAGACAGCCATCAGCCATCCGGCGCGGGTGGTGCGACCCGCTGAAGTCATTGCGCGCGAGGTCGGCGGATCTGGCTTCACACGCTATGTGCATGACGTGCTTGGCCCACAGATCGAGGCAAGCAGTATGCTGATCGGCGAGACCTTCACTGTGCAGGGTAACTGGTCCAGTTTCCCGCCACACAAACATGATGTGGAGGCGCT
>JBDTAI010000213.1:0-2800 GCA_039924685.1 Ktedonobacterales bacterium | reverse complement strand
GATTGCCCAGGGCAGCAAGGGGACATCCACCATCAGCACGGCAGTGACGGGCGGCTCGGCAGGCACAGTCAGCCTTACCGCCAGCGTCTCGCCCAGTGGGCCAACCGCCTCGCTCAGCCCAACCTCGGTGACGGCAGGCGGCTCCTCTACGCTCACGGTGAACGTTGGCTCCACGGTCGCCACTGGCTCCTACACCGTGACGGTCAAGGGTGTGGAAGGCACAGTGACCCACAGCGCGACGGTCAGCGTCTCGGTGACATCGAGCGGTGGCGGTGGCACGACGCAACTGATCGCCAATGGTGGCTTCGAGAGCGGCCAGTCGCCGTGGAGTGAGTCCTCGGCAAATGGCTATCAGATCGTCGATCCAACTAACCCGCATACCGGCAGCTACAGCGCGTACCTGTGCGGGTATTACGGCTGTAACGATCAGATTTGGCAGACGGTGACGCTGAACAGCACGACCACCAAAGTGGTGTTGTCGTTCTGGTACTATAGCGACACCTACAACTCTGGCGGTTCGTGCAGCGATTACTTCCGCGCGAAGATTCGCACCAGCGGTGGCTCGACCATCACGACCGCGACGACGCAGTGCGACGCCAATGCCACCAACGGCTGGGTCCACTACACGTTCGATCTGACGTCGGCGCTGAGTGGCTACCACGGGCAGAAGGTGCAGGTCTACTTCCAGGGGACCACCACCAGCAACACCGTGAGCGACTTCTTCGTGGATGACGTGACGCTCAACGATACGCATTCCTGAACTGTGTCCAACTGAACTGCTCGTTCGCGGGCAGCAAAAAGGGGATGGTCCTTGTGGCCATCCCCTACTTCTATGTCATCTGTATGCGTCGCCTACGCGTCGCTTATGCCTTGATAGCAGTCTCATCATCGGCTGTGGCTCCCACCGTGGAAGGATCGATCCACTGGTGACTCCATGTTTCGATAGCCTCGATGACGGGTGTCAGGTCGCGTCCCTTGGTAGTAAGGCTATACGCCACGCGCACGGGCATACAGGCGCTCACCTGCCGAAGAACAATGCCTTCCGTCTCCAACTCACGCAGGCGCTCCGCCAAAACACGGTCGGCCACCACCTGCAAGCGTTCCGCCAGTTCGTTGAAACGCGCGGGACCATCCAGCAGCGCCTTGACGATCAGACCGGTCCAGCGTTTGCTCAATAGAGCAAGCGCATACTGGAAACGCGGACACATATGTTCGCTGTAGCGCATCGCCTGCTCCTTTCTTGTGGCGGTCTTGCTCTGGTCGTGTTCTGGATCGTGTCTTGTTTGTCGTTTGCTGGTTTGTGTCTTTGCGTCACCTTTAATACTATCACAATGGAAGTTACTTGACAAACTGAAGCGAATGACCTTGTCCTCGGTCCCCTTCTCCTATGAGGAGATGGGGAGAGAGAGGCTCACACGCGCTCGATGATGGTGGCGATACCCTGGCCACCGCCGATGCACATGGTAATCAGCGCGGTGGTCAGGTTGCGGCGCTCCAACTCATCAAGCGCTGTGCCGAGCAACATTGCGCCAGTCGCGCCAAGAGGATGACCGAGCGCAATCGCGCCGCCGCTGACGTTGACCTTCGCTGGATCGAGTTCCAGCTTGCGCATCGTTTGCAGCGGCACAGCGGCGAACGCCTCATTGATCTCCCAGAGGTCAATGTCATGGGTTGTCATGCCGGCCTGGGCAAGCGCCTTGCTGCTGGCGGGCGCAGGCGCCGTCAGCATGATCAGTGGTTCGCTGCCAATGGTGGCGATGGCGCGGATGCGGGCGCGCGGCTTCAGTCCATGCGCCTTCACATAGTCTTCGGAGGCCAGCAGCGCCACGGCGGCCCCATCAACGATGCCGCTGGAGTTGCCGGCGGTATGCACATGGTTGATGCGCCCGGCCTGGGGGTAACGCGCAAGCGCGATCTCGTCGAGTGTCTCGCCGTGCGGCCCGGCTGCCAGCGCGCCGATTCCTGTGAAGGATGGCTCAAGCGCCGCTAGCGTCTCGAACGTCGTGCCAGGGCGCGGAAACTCGTCGCGTTGCAGCGCCACGATGCCCGTCGCAGGATCGTGCACCGCGAAGAGGCTGCGGTCGAAGCGCCCCTCCACCTGGGCGACTGCCGCCCGGCGCTGCGATTCCAGCGCGAAGCGATCTACCTCCTCACGGCTGAAGCCTTCGAGGGTGGCGATCAGGTCGGCGCTGATGCCCTGGGGAACCTGGAAATGTCTGGCTCGCAGTCGCTCATTGTTCCCATCAACGCCGCCGCCATCCGATCCCATCGGCGCGCGCGACATGCTCTCGACGCAGCCGCCGACCACTACTTGCTGCATGCCCGCCAGCACACCCATCGCAGCGAAGTTGATCGCCTGCAAGCCTGAGCCGCAGAAGCGGTTGAGCGTCACTCCGCCGACTTCGAGCGGCCAGTCCGCCGACAGCACGGCGTTGCGTGCAATGTTGGCCCCCTGATCGCCCGCTTCGGAGACACAGCCGATCACCACATCGTCCACAGCATGCGTGTCCACGCCGCTGCGCTCAGCCAGCATGGTGAGCGTCTGTGCTAGTAGCTCCTGCGGATGAATCTCCGTGAGCGCGCCCTTGCCGCGTTTGCCGCGTCCACGTGGCGTGCGCACGGCATCGAGAATATAGGCTGTTGCCATTGTCCTATCCCCTTTGTCTGTTTGCCTGTTCGGCTCTCGTTCATACGCTCTTGCATGTTCCAGTGTACCACGCCGCGTCTCTATATATGATGATCATAATATTGTGCGGGATGGGGCGTCAAGGGCGAGGGAAGGGCTAGTGGCGGGGTCGAG
>JBDTAI010000212.1:0-7342 GCA_039924685.1 Ktedonobacterales bacterium | reverse complement strand
CGCTCCCCACGATACAAAATCGCGCAAATCGGCATTCAGTGCGGGATCATCCAGGAAGACAGAGAAAACCGATGGCTATCATCCTCAAGACACCCGAGCAGATCGGACATCTGCGCGAGGCGGGGCGCATTGTCGCCGAAACCTATGAGGCGCTGCGTCCCTATGTCAAGCCGGGCGTCACCACCACCGAGCTCGATCACATCGCCGAAGACTTCATCCGCAGCAAGGGCGCCCTGCCGATGTACAAGGGCTACGGCGCTATACAGGACCGCCGTGGGCGGATGATACGCCCGCCGTTCCCAGCCACGATCTGCGTCGCCATCAACGACGTGATCTGCCACGGCATCCCCAGTTCGCAGCAGGTCTTGCAGGATGGCGACATCATCGGCATAGACATCGGCGCCAAGTATAAGGGCTGGATCGGCGACTCGTGCGTCACCTTCCCGGTGGGGACGATTGACGCCACCTCGCAGAAGCTGCTGGATGTGACCAAACGCTGCCTGGAGCTTGGCATCGAGCAGGCGCGACCTGGAAATCACATTGGCGACATCGGCGCGGTGATTCAGCAATACGCCGAGGGCGAAGGTTTCTCGGTGGTGCGCGACCTGGGTGGCCACGGCGTCGGGCGCGATCTGTGGGAGGAGCCGTTCGTGCTGCACTATGGCAAGCATGGCGATGGACCGCGCATCGAGAAGAACATGGTCTTCACCATCGAGCCGATGATCAACGTCGGCGGCTATGCCACCCAGACCTCCGCCCGCGACGGCTGGACGATCTCGACGAAGGATGGCTCACGCTCGGCGCAGTATGAGCATTCGCTCGCCATCACTGATGGCCCAGCGGAGATACTAACGGCTTTGTCGTCTGATGCGCTTGGCCGCCAGTCTGCTGAAAAGAGGTAGACATGGATATGCTGGAGAGACAACACATCACGCTGATCGCCAACCCACAGAATGGCAAGGGAGGCCAATAGGCGCCAATGGCATGCCATTGGCGCCACTGCGCTAGCCACCAGTTGATTCTCGTCCCCCACAATACCCGCGAGTTTAGCTGGATCACTGGTTTGATGCTGGAAGATTGGGAGTAACAAGCTCGTAACAAGCTCTATGAATCTCGCCTACCCCCAGATGGACGGCAGGCCATGCGCGCCCATGCCAACGGCAAGCTCACCACCGTGGTGAATATCATGCCGGAGGATGTGGAAGAGTATCTCCTGGCGGGTATTCGGGCCGAATAGCTGGCGCTCCCGTTCGCTCAGGCTGGCGGGCGGATCGAACACCTGCCCAAGATCGGCGACGGTCCACCGCGCGAGGCATCCCGCGATCATAGCCCAGGTGGTTTCAAGTCCATCCACCAATTCGGCGGCCGGACGAATGATCGGTTTCTCTTCATCCTCCCAGTGCATAAATGCAGCCGCTTCGGGAGTACCCTCACCCATCCACAGGTGGAACCACCAGAGCCGGTCGTTGATGATGTGCTGCACGAGCATTCCAATGGGCCAGTGAGCCGACGACACAGGCAATGCCAGTTGCTCCTGCGAGAGCGGCGCAACGACTTTGACCAAGTCTCGCTGAAATTGATCCCAACCGGCGTAGACGATACTGAGTGGAGTGGTTTGCTCTGACATGAGGTTGCGCTCCTTAGAGAAGTAGAGGCCCGTCACAAGAACGCGCCTCTTGCAACTTCTCACAGGATGTCGCACGGACGGAAATAGCATTCCAAATGCCTGATCTCCGTTCCTGTGCTGTCTTATGCTTCCTGCTCGGTCGGGCGAATCAGCATCTCGTTGATCGCCATACGGCGTGGGCGCGTCACAATATACTGGATGGCGTCGGCGATGTCCTCCGATTCGAGCTGCTCGACGCCTGCGAAGCGTTGCTGCTGCGCCTCGCGTATCTCAGGGCGCAGATGGTTGGTCAGTTCGGTCGCCACTGCGCCCGGCTCGACCACCGAGACACGCACATGGCGCTTCGTCACCTCCTGCCGCAACGACTCGTTGAAGGCGGTCACGCCAAACTTGGTGGTGTTGTAGACGCCTGAGCCGCTACGCGCCACCCGCCCCGCGACGGAACTGATGTTGACGAGATCGGCGACATGGCGCGGGCTATCCTCCGCCGCTTTGAGCAGATGCGGCAGGGCCGCGTGGGCAGTGTAGAGCAGACCCAGCACGTTCAACTGCACCATGCGGTCCCACTCCTCCAGCGGCGCGTTCTCAATGGGGCCGAGCAGCATCACGCCTGCGTTGTTCACCAGCGTGTCGAGCCGCCCCAACTCCTTAATCGTGCGCTCAACGGCAGCCTGCGCCTGGGCTTTGTCTGTCACGTCCGTCTCGATCACTAGCGCCTTGCCACCGCCTTTTGTAATTTCTTCGGCCAGTTGTTGCAGCCGCTCTACACGCCGCGCCACCAGCGCCACTGCTGCGCCCTGACCGGCCAGCGCCATCGCCGTCGCCGCGCCAATACCACTGCTCGTGCCGGTAATCAGCGCCACTGTTCCATCAAGTCGTTCCGCCACGATGAATACTCACCTTTCTCTGTTCGTCTCTGTTCGTCTCTGTTTGTCTCTACTTGCAACGTCCATCCCTGGCAAAGATGCCGCACAGAGCATACCAGAGTCGCGACCAACACAAATAAGGGATGGCGGAGGATGTCTATTGGGGGGTATATCGCTGTAATTGAAGGTCAATTCAGGATTTCGTGGCCACCAATGCGTTCCCAGATGATATACGTCCGGGCTTTCCTATCGCGGAGAGGCATACCGCTTGAACCAGCAGCGCGATTGCTCACACCAGCCGTTTCGCCACGGCGCGACCGGCGGTGCGGCCAGAGAAGAGGCAGCCGCCGAGGAATGTGCCTTCCAGCGCGCGGTAGCCGTGCATGCCACCGCCGCCGAAGCCCGCGACCTCGCCCGCCGCATACAATCCAGGCACAGGCTGGCCGTCGGCGCCCAGCACGCGGCCATCGAGATCAGTGTGAAGGCCGCCTAGCGTCTTGCGGGTAAGAATGTTGAGGCGCACGGCGATCAGCGGTCCAGCTTTGGGATCGAGCAGTTTGTGCGGCTTTGCCACGCGGATCAGCCGGTCGCCACGATAGCGCCGCGCGCCCCGGATCGCCGTAATTTGCATGTCTTTGCCAAAGGGGTTGTCTAGCTGCCGGTCACGCGCCACGACCTCGCGCTCCAGCGCCGCCAGATCGATCAAGCCGTCACCGGTGAGCGCGTTCATGCCGCGCACAAGGTCGGGCAGCGTGCGCTCGACGATGAAGTCCACACCATGCCGCTTGAACGCCTCAACTGGTCCCGGCGCTCCCGGCGCTATACGCCCAAGCGTCTTGCGGATGCTCTTGCCGGTAATGTCGGGGTTCTGCTCCGAGCCGGAGAGCGCAAACTCACGCTCGATGATGCGTTGGGTCAACACAAACCAGGTGTAATCGTAGCCGGTCTTTAGAATATGGGTGAGCGTTCCCAGCGTGTCGAAGCCAGGAAACAGCGGCACGGGCAGGCGATCGCCGCATGCATCCAGCCACAGCGACGACGGCCCCGGCAGGATGCGGATACCGTGGCCGGTCCAGATCGGCTGCCAGTTCTGGATGCCCTCTGTGTAGTGCCACATCCTGTCGCGGTTGATGATGGTTCCCCCAGCCGCCTCGGTGATGGCGAGCATGCGCCCATCTACATAGTCAGGGACGCCGGTGAGCATGTGTTTGGGTGGTTCGCCCAGCCGCGCAATCGGCCAGTTCTGGCGGATGAGATCATGGTTGGCGCCAATGCCACCGGAAGTGACAATCACCGCCTGCGCCCTGAAGCTGAACGCGCCAACAATCGCACGCGAACTGGGCGCCCCACGCGCAGCCTCGCTGGGTTCGAGGATGTCGCCCTCGACGCCATCAACCACACCACCAGTTACCGTCAGGGCGTTTACCCGATGGCGAAACCTCAGCGTGATCAGGCCGCGCCTGACTGCTTCACCTACACGTCGCGCGAACGGCGCCACCACGCCCGGCCCGGTTCCCCATGTCACATGGAAGCGCGGGACAGAGTTGCCGTGCCCAATCGCGCCATAGCCACCACGCTCGGCCCAGCCCACAATCGGGAAGAAGCGCACACCCATCGCATGCAGCCAGGATCGCTTCTCGCCAGCGGCGAAGGCGACATACGCTTCGGCCCAGCGGCGCGGCCACTCATCTTCTACGCGGTCGAATCCGGCGGTTCCCTGCCAGTCCTGGAGCGCGAGTTCATGTGAGTCGCGGATGCCCATGTGTCGCTGCTCTGGCGAGTTGACAAAGAAGAGCCCGCCGAAGGACCAGAACGCTTGCCCACCAAGATTCTGCTGCGGCTCCTGATCGAGCAGCAACACGCGCTTGCCCGCGTCGGCCAGTTCCGCTGCGGCCACGAGGCCAGCCAGGCCCGCGCCAACGATGATGACATCCGCGTCATCAGACATGGATCGTTCTCCGTTCTCTCGGTCATTGATGAAGCTGCTGCCACACAGCCAGCCTTACGGCACGCCGTCGCCGCTCTCAGAGACGAGCCGCACGGCGCCATCTGGCTGCACCTCACATGTCCAGGTATGTTGGCGCACGAAGAGTTGATCCCAGTCTATCGAGAAGGTGACGGTGTAGGCGCCCGGCGTTCCAGTGGTGGGCGTCGCTGCTGTGCGCGCATGGCCGGGATAGGGGCCACGCCAGCCCAGATCGGAGAAGTGAATCCAGTAGTTGGTAGCGCGAGAGCCGGGCGTGAGATCGAGTGGGAACGTCTGCGGCGTGACGAAGGGTGGGTCCTGGTTGGTATCGGACAGCAGTTTTGCCAGCGCCGCGCGAGCCAGGATCACGGCGGTGGCGGCGTTCGGCGCGGCATAGCTGGTCGACGCCGTCTCAGGCGGGCGCACGAGCAGAACAGCGCCATTATCGGCGGGCAGGGCGGCGATGTCTTGCGTCGCATACACTGGCAATTGCTGCGCGGGTGGCCACGGCGCCGCGCTGGGCAGCGCAGCGAGCGGCGTCAGCGCGCCTGATGGGCCTATGGCAAACGCTGTGATGGTCGTCGCGTTCATCGCAAAAAGATGGGTGGTATACGGATAATACCATCCCAGCGCGCGCGCGCCGGTGAGCGCCGGTTGTGGGTCTGGCGTAAGGGCGATTGCAGCGCCGTTGTTGGTGGTGAGCCTGGCAGTGGCGATGCGACCGACAGCGCCATCCGCGCCAAACGTGTAGAGATACCTCAGTTGGTACGCCCCTTGGCTGATTGGGCCGAGGAGGGTAGCGGCGGGGAGCGTATAGCGCCCAATGATGCGCAGGGTGGTGGCGTCACAGACAAACAGGGTCGGCGCCTGCCCTGCCACTGTTTGCAAGACATAGATGCGCTCATTCATCTGATCCAGCACCGGCCCACTGAGTGCGCCACTGCCTGCGAAGGTGAGATGCGCCAGTTCCTTGCCGGTATCTGCGTTGAGCGCAAGCAGGGTCCCGCCACTGAGCAGATAGAGTGACAAGGGGCTTGCAACCTCTGCGCCGGTGATACGATCCCCACTGGCGTCGGTTGGCAGATCATAGCCACCCAATCCCTGGCCAGTGAGCGTCCCAAAGCGGTCAACGTGATGCGCCGAGATGGCATAGGCATAACCAACTCCGCTATCCACCAGCAACACACTCGCCTGCGCCGAAGCGGCGAGCGCGCCAGTGAGGGGAACGGTGGAGAGCAATTTGCCGGTGAGGATGTCATAGGTGACGAAGCTGGCAAGCGCAGGCTCCGACGGGCAGGCGCCCACTGGCGGACAATTTGCCTCATGAGCATAGGTCAGGGCCATGAGATGCCCCTCATGAGCATCCACGCCAAAGAGCGCCACCCCCGCGCCGGGGCGAATGACCGTTGTGACAGGAAGTGGCGGAACCACCTTCGCCGAAGATGTCTGGGTCTGCATCTGAATCGTCTGCGCTGGAACTACCTGCGCCGCCTGCCGCGCATGCGAGATGACAGCGCGCCCGGCGAGCGTCGCCACTATCACCAGCGCGACCGCCAGAATCGAGCCTGTGGCCCAGAGCCAGCTACGCGGACGGCGTGGAGTAGATGGGGTGGCCGTCAGCGCGGCGGGCGGTGTGGCAGTCGTCATGGCAGTGCGATGATTCCTCTCATCTGGCTCATCCGCCAAAACGCGGCGGCAAGTGATGTCTGGGCGCTAGGGCTGTTGTCGCTGTCCCGGCATGGTCGGCGCATCCAGCGGGTAGCTTGCCGTTGGCGGGTAGGCCGGTGGATAGCTTGCCGTCGGACCGGTCTGCGGCTGTCCTGGGTAGCTATTATACACTGGCGCCGTCGTTTGGGGAACAGGGTGCGGAACTGATTGCGGCGTCGTGTACATCGTCGCTGTCTGGGGCATCAGCGCCGAGGTGGGCAGCGGCGCTACGCCGACCGGGCCGCTCGTGGTCGGGACGAAGAACATCTGACTCACCGGCATGCCCTGGGGGTAACTCTGCGGGGTGGTCAGCAGATAGCCCGATGGCGCGGCAGGCTGGCTGGCTACCGCCAGCTTCTGGCTCTGTGCGACCTGACGCCGCTTCCGCGCCTTGCGATACTTGCCGATGGCCCAGACGAACCCTGTGACCACCAGCGCCACTGTGATGACGGCCAGAATCACGCCCACCACCGTAAAGACAATCAGCAGCACGGCGGAGCCGACCGTCAGAATGTCCTCGGCAACGCTAAGGAACGGGTTGGCGACCCCAGCGGTGGTGGCGGTCGAGACCGCCCGTGTTCCCGACTTGACGGCGTGCATCGAGAAGGCAAGGATCGCGCCGACCACCGCCGCTATCCACACGCTCTGGTCACTCAACGCATTGGTAGTTCCCGCCACAATCGTCGCGCCGACAATCGGGCGTATCACAGTCGCAATGATGTCGTTGACGTGGTCAAGCCCCGGAACCTTGTCCACCACGAACTCGGCCACCATCAAAATGCCCAGCACAATCAGCATGGGCGTGGACCCCAACACCTGAAAGGAGCCATGCAGTGGCAGCAGCGCCTGCCCATTGACATGAATATCAGAGGCGAAACCTACGGCAAAGAGGATCGCCGCAGCCCGCAAACCTGCGATGGTGCTCAGGCCCAGCGAGGCCACCAGCGTCAGAATAACATCACCGCTCAAAGGGGCAACGGTACTTCCCATGTCTGGCATGATCCCCTCCACTGCGCCACATACTGGGCGCTAACAGGGCCAATCAGGAGTTAACAGCAGTCAAACAGCAGCCGATATACGTGTCCCATAGTCACAGTGCCATTGCCGGATGAAATGAACGAGGCAAGCCGCCTTACAGGAAATCAGGATACTACTCTGGTCGGCCAGAGATGGTTG
>JBDTAI010000211.1:0-4359 GCA_039924685.1 Ktedonobacterales bacterium | reverse complement strand
CAAAATGTTCGGTCAACGCCACCTGCGGTAGTGCTTCCATCCCTCGTCTCCCGTCGCGTACTCGCGCCATTTTCTCCTATCTTCTCATCGCTGGCAATCCCTGGTATTTAGATGCGTTTACCCTGGGGGAACCTCGCTGGATATTACAGCGGTGGGTAATGAGGTGTATGCTCATACCATCGGCTCAGATCCCAGTGGAGCGGTGGACGTGCTGGATGCAAACACCGGCGCTCACGCATTTGGTATTGGACAATCCGATGCCTGCTTCATAGACTCACCCCACCTGTTTGGAAATGTCGGCTACATAGGGTGCAGCAGACTGGTGGACGGCAAGAGTTCGGTTGTCGCGTTTCAGACGCAGACAGGTACGACCGTGTGGGAACGCCAGGTAGGGGGCGCTTATGTTAATGTGGTGGCGCAAGGCGGCTCCACGATGTACGTGGGCGGGTCTTCCACAAGTGGGGGAAATAGCCCTACTGCGCTGAATATGGTGACAGACGCCCTTCTTTGGCAGCACAGTGGGACGTGCGTGGTGGCGACCGCAGGAATCGCATACATTACCACGACATCAGGTCAACTCCTCGCCGATAACGCAACTACTGGAGCCATGTTGTGGCAAAGCGGCCCAGTTGGGAACGACCCGCCAGTGTTTGCCGCCTGACGACTGGCGCTCGCCTCACAACCGTAACCGCGAACGCCTGCCAAAGGCGCCGGGCATACGCTGACTCAGACGGCGTCAAACCGTAGACGCCGCCACATGGCATGATCTGCCACTCACTTCTGATGTTGGCTGGCAATCTGGAACAGGTTTCCTGACGCCTCATCCAGGCTGGCTAATGCGCGCAACCTTGAAGGAATAGGAGCCGCGCTGGGGTGTGTCGAGCGCGCCCTTGAAGTGGCGCTGCGCCCAGTCGTTCAATCGCTGAATGGAGACGGCAAAGAAGTCGTCGGGGGCGCCCCAGGTCTGTGACCAGGTGCGACCAGCAATGTAGGCGAGCGCCTGCCGGGGAGTCTGTTCGCCGATCCAGTTCGGGCCAGCATGTTCTTCCACACGTAGCCCACGCGCATGCGCCTCAGTGAGAATGTCATCGTAGGTGCTGGCGCCGATCCGTGTGGGGTTGTACCCTAGCTCTCGTATCAGCGTGATCCACTGATCCTGCGCTACATGGTTGACCACGTTCGCGCCGGAGACATCCTGCCCCAGCAGCAATGCGCCGCCTGGGCGCACTACGCGAAACGCTTCATCCAGCGCCTGCCGCCAGGAGGGGACGAGGTGCAGCACGTGCACGGCCACCACCGCAGCGAAGCCGCCCGACGGGAAGGGCAGCGCCGTCATATCGGCAAGCTCGGCGCGTAGTGACCCCCATGCGCGCTCCGGTTCGGCGGCGCGGCGCTCGTCATACTTCGCGCGCAAACGCGCCACCATACGCTCTGAGATGTCCACACCGGTGATGTTGACGCCATGCGCCAGCAGAGGCAACGCGATACGTCCGGTGCCGATACCAATCTCCAGGACCGAAGCATCGGGCGTCAGCGGACCAACGCGCATCAGCAGCGCGGCGATAGCGTCGGCCACAGCGGGCGGGTAGCCGCGTGTATCGTCGTAGACATGCGCCACCGGGTCGAACGAAAGCGAGGCCGACACATTGGCGCTGGCGCCGGACGACAGGCGCACGGCCTCCGACGGCAAACGCTGGTCCGCCTGCGGTGTGTCTGCTGTGTCTGCTGTGTCTGCTGTGTCTGTTGTGTCTGCCATGTCAGGCATGTCCGGCATGCTCCTCTTTCAGTCAGGTAGTCATCTCAGCCTTGAGCGCCAGTGTCATTCGTATCACTGGCTGCGGCTTCGTCGGTCGCGCCTGCGGAGCCGTTACACGCTTTGGTGAGGCGTACCTGCGAGATGGTATAGCCCCGGCTGCGATACAACCGCAGGGCGGCGTCGTTATCGAACGAGGTGGCGACGGAGACCAGCGCAAACTGATGCTCCACCAGAAAGTAGTGTTCGGCGGCGTCGAGCAGACGCATCGCCGCGCCGCGCCGCCGATAGGCCGGGTGAACGAGCAGTTCGTGGATGTAGCCCACCACGTCCTGGCTCTCCGCGTCAATCTGCGCAGTCGCCAGCAGCAGCCCGACCAGCTTCCCGGCGGCGCCAGCGCCCTCACCAGCGCCCTCAGTGGCGACCCAGAGGGTTCCCTGGCCTGCGCGAAGCAACGCGAGGCTGGCGCGTCCACGCGCAGTAAGTGCGCCCGGCCCGGCGGCGATCAACGCAAGTGCGGCGGCACGATCATTGTCGGTCGCCAGCCGCACTTTGACTGGCGCTTCATCCACTGCTCGCGTCTCTTTCGCCTCTTTCGCCTCTTTCGCCTCTTTCGCCTCTTTCGCCTCACGCCCCTCGCGTATCGTCGCCATAGAACGTCTCTCCTATGCCGTCTCCTATGCCGTCACGCGCCTATACCAGTACTGCACAGTATACCTGAGAAGCCGCGCGATCTGCCGGGGTTGCACCGTGATCAGCGTGTGGATCAGCGCAGGGCGCTGGCGGCATGGGCGAGGATCAGCCCACCACCATCCAGCAGGGCGGCGCCGATGACGATGCTGATCAGGATCAGCAGCAGCACACCGAAGGCGAAGGGGCCACCACGCGCTGCGCGCGCCTCGGTAATCTTGTCGCGGTAGAATTGCAGCAGCACGAGATCATACTGCATGGCGCGCAGGTTCTCGTCGCTGGTGTCCTGGGCGCCGGTGCGCGGATCGGGCGCAGAAAGCCGCCGCACATGCGATTCAAGGTTGGCTTTGCGCACACCCAGTTCACGCAGCCATGCCCGCCGCCAACGGAATAGTCCGATGCGATAGGGCAGTTCAACGAAGAACAGGTAGGGCAGCAGCAGTATCAGCGCCAGCGGCACGGCACGCCAGGTGAGCGCGGCGTCGAGGCCCGCCGTGAGCGGTTGTGTCACCAGCGTGAGTTGATCCAGCCCGAAGGCAGTGGCGACGAACCAGGTGATCACCAGCGCCACGCCCACCAGATAGGCCAGCGTCGCCAGAATCGGCTCCAGCGCATAGCGGCGGGCAACTGGTGTCCAGCCACGGTTGGCAGCCAACTCACGGCTGAAGCGCAGCGCGCTCAGGGGCAGCAGTGGCGCCGCCAGCAGAAGCACGCCGCTTACCTCGGCGATGGCCAGCGGACCCACCATCAGCGCCAGCAGCGTTCCCGCCTCGGCGAAGCCCTGGGCGATACTTCCCGGCGGCAGTGGCGCCGATCCAGAGGCGAGCAGCGTAACGATACTCAGTCCGCTCACCACCAGCGCCACCGGAATCGCCAGCAACGAGAGCCCGCCAATCACCACCCACCAGGCGCGCAGCAGCATTGCGATCACTGGGCTGCCGCTCACACCGTTGCAGGGCGAACGCCGGGGCGCAAAGACCGATGCGGCCAGCAACGCGCTCAATGAGACACGTCCGCGCGCCGTCAGCAACAGCAGCAGCATCCACACCAGCAGCGAGAGCAGCGTGATCGCCGTCCAGGTCGCGGCGCCCAGCGAGTCGCCAAGCAGCAGTGTGGAGGTCAGTTGCAGCGCGGCGGCCACGCTCACAATCGGCGTCAGCGCCAGCGCCAGGCGGATCAACAGCAACAGCATCGCCACCTCGAATGTCGAGCCATAGGCCAGACTGAGCCGCCCACGCAGCAGCAGCAATCCCTGCCCCATGCGGCGCGGATCGGGCGGAATGGCGATGCGGCCCTGCCAGGCGCGCAACTCCTGGCCGATGATGCGCGTGCGGGTGCGCCAGAGGAAGGGAACGCGGCGCGGCAGTGGAAACTCGCGGTTTCCGCCAGCAATCTGGCTTTCACGGCGCAGGCGTGTCACCTCGCGGGCGATGGTGATGGCGCGCTGGCGATACGCCGGCTCGGCGCCCGTCTGTTCCAGGCGCTCCTCTGCGACGGCGAGCCAGGCTTCCTGCGCCAGTTCCTGATAGAGCCGCGCAACACTCAGGTAGGCGCGCTTGTGCATGCGCGCCAGCCCGCTCTCCTCGATCTCAGTCGGCAGCGCGGTGATCTCACGCGCCAGCACGCCAAGTTCGCTGATGGCCTGTCGCGCCACATCTGGTGGGCGCACGGAGCGAATCTGCGCGGTGAGGGTGGGTGTGCGCACAGTGATCGCCGGACCACCAGTGGTTGAGCCAATGGAGCCCATGGAGCCGGGGTCTGTGAGCGCCTCGGTAGCAGTGGCGGCCAGCGCGGCCTCCGCAAGCATAGGCGGGTCGAGCAGTTCGGCGACACCCAGTGAGCGTCCCTGCTGCGCCGCCTGCGCGCTGAGGGACGCCATTGTTGCGCGGTTGTTGGCCCCCGAGGTGGGGGGCGTG
>JBDTAI010000210.1:0-2690 GCA_039924685.1 Ktedonobacterales bacterium | reverse complement strand
CTACACATCCAGCATAGCATGTTTGGGAACGGCTACCAGCCTCACATGCGGAACACGCCGAAGCGGGTCTGCGGGATTGGCGCGTTGAGTGCTGCCGCGATGCCCAGGCCCAGCGTCGCGCGCGTCTCCAGCGGGTCAATGATGCCGTCGTCCCACAGGCGCGCGGTGCTATAGTAGGGGTTGCCCTCCTCCTCATACTTCACCAGCGTCGGCGCCTTGAACGCCTCCTGCTCCGCCGCGCTCATCGTCTTGCCGCGTGTCGCCAGCCCGTCCATCCGCACCGTCAGCAGCGTGCTGGCTGCCTGCTCGCCCCCCATCACCGAGATGCGCGCATTGGGCCACATCCACAGCTGGCGCGGACCATACGCCCGCCCGCACATGCCATAGTTGCCCGCGCCAAACGAGCCACCGAGCAGCACCGTGAACTTGGGAACCTGCGCGTTGGCCACTGCCATCACCATCTTCGCGCCGTCTTTGGCGATGCCGCCGTTTTCATACTGCTTGCCAATCATAAAGCCGGTGATGTTTTGCAGGAAGATCAGCGGTGTCTTGCGCTG
Organism: Ktedonobacterales bacterium; assembly: GCA_039924685.1. Taxonomy (GTDB): domain Bacteria; phylum Chloroflexota; class Ktedonobacteria; order Ktedonobacterales; family JADMIN01; genus JBDTAI01. The sequence goes on along the minus strand of JBDTAI010000210.1, from coordinate 2,133 downwards.
GCAGCACAACTCGATGAAGTGCGTCGCCTTCAGCGCGCTCTCCGAGAAGAGGATGCCGTTGTTGGCGATGATGCCGACCGGATAGCCCATCAGCCGCGCGAAACCACACACCAGCGTCTCGCCATAGAGTGCCTTGAACTCGTGGAAGCGGCTGCCATCCACCAGGCGAGCGATGATCTCGCGCACATCGAAGCTGCGGCGCGGGTCACGCGGCACTATGCCATAGAGGTCACGTGGATGGTACTTTGGCTCCTCTGGCTCGGCGACATCCCAGGGATACTGTTTGCGGCGGTTGAGGTTGCTCACAATCGAGCGCACAATCGCCAGCGCGTGTTCGTCGTTGAGCGCGTAGTGGTCGGTCACGCCAGAGCGGCGGCTATGCACATCGGCGCCGCCAAGCTCCTCCGCCGTCACCTCCTCGCCGGTCGCGGCCTTCACCAGCGGCGGCCCACCGAGGAAGATCGTGCCATTGCCGCGCACAATCACCGTCTCATCACTCATCGCAGGGATATACGCGCCGCCCGCCGTACACGACCCCATCACCGCCGCAATCTGCGGGATGCCCTTCGCCGACATCTGCGCCTGATTGTAAAAAATGCGCCCAAAGTGTTCGCGGTCTGGGAAGACATCGGCCTGCAACGGCAGAAACGCGCCGCCCGAATCCACCAGATAGACGCAGGGCAACTGGTTCTGCTCGGCGATCTCCTGGGCGCGCAGATGCTTCTTGACGGTCATCGGAAAATAGGTGCCACCCTTGACGGTCGCATCGTTGGCAATGATCATGCACTCCTGCCCCTCGATCACGCCAATGCCTGTGACGATGCCCGCCGAGGGCGCGTCGCCGCCATACATCCCCTCCGCCGCCAGCGGATTGAACTCCAGAAACGGCGTATCGAGGTCGCAGAGGCGCTCGATGCGCTCGCGGGCCAGCAGCTTGTTACGGGCGCGGTGTTTGGCGATGGCGCCCTCGCCGCCGCCCTGTTGCGCCTGCGCGATGCGCTCACGCAGTTCCGCCACCAGCCCGGTGAAATAGGCGGCGCTCTCCCGATACTCCGCACTGGTTCGATCTACCCGACTTTCAATCACGGCCATGTGTCGTTTGCTCCCTTGATGTGTGCTGTATTCGCCCTCGCCGCTGAGAGTGTGCTATCTATCTGATGGGGTACAGGAACGTTTGCTGATGTGGTACGTATATTGTACGCGATTGTACGCGAACGACGGCGCCACCAACAGACAACGATAGATACCAATAAACACAGACAGGCGACGAGCATGCAGATCAGCTTCTCAACCGGCACATTCTATCACCGTCCCCTCAGCTATAGCCTGAAGCTGGCGCGTGACCTCGGCTACGACGGCGTGGAGGTCGTGCTGGGGACGGGCTATCTGCTGCTCGGCGCGGGACCACTGCGGCGGGCGCTGGTGCGCACTGGTGTGCGGGCGTTGAGCGTGCATCCGCCGTTCTATCCCTTCCCCGGCTGGAGCCGCGACCCACAGATCAGCCTGCCGCGTGCGGTGGGCGTGGCGCGGACGCTCGGCGCGGAGGTCTGCGTGGCGCACACGATCTACGTCAGCGGGGCCGATTCACCACGTGGGCAATATTTTGGCGCGGCGCTCGAAGCGGGCGTTGCGACGGGCGAGGGCGCGGTGGCGCTGGCGGTTGAGAGCAACCAGTACAACCGGCGGCGACGGCGTTACTACCTCGACGATCTGCGCCGACTGACGGAGTATGCCCAGGAGCATGTCTGCGCCATTACCTTCGACACCTGCCACGCAGGCGCCAACGGCGAGGATTTGCTGGAAGATTACGCGATTGTGCGCCCGGCGCTACGTAACATCCACCTGAGCGACACCCAGTGGGGAGAGGATGGAGTCGTTCATACTCATGTCACGCCGGGACGCGGCTCACTGGCGCTGAAGGAACTGCTGACGACACTGGCGCAGGACCACTACGACGGCCTGATCACGCTGGAGCTGCATCCCCGCGAGGTGGGCGGCCTGTGGGACGACGCCTGCGCCCGCAGCACGTTTGGCGAGGCGTTGGCTTTCGTGCGCGCCGCCACCACCACCGCTCCCGCGACCCCCTCACTCTCCGCCGCCACTGGCGCCTAGTGCATAGTCAGGCGACCTTGT
>JBDTAI010000209.1:0-37083 GCA_039924685.1 Ktedonobacterales bacterium | reverse complement strand
CGCTGCGCCAGTTTCCGCGTGAAGCGACCGAGACGACGCTGCGGGCGGCGGTGGCAGCGCTTGGCGCACAGGCCGACATAGATGGCGTCGTGCTGCTGATTCCGCTGCCGCCCCACATCCGCCAGCGCGTGGTGATGGAGGCGCTGCCGCCAGAGAAAGATGTGGATGGACTGGGACCACGCAACGCCGGGCGACTGATGCTTGGCTTCCCCAGCTACGTCCCCAGCACCGCCGATGCCGCGCTTGAACTGCTGCGCGCCGCCAATATCCCCCTGCAAGGACAGAACGCCGTGGTGGTGGGACGCAGCAATGTAGGTGGGCGACCGGCGGCGCTGCTCTTTCTGCGCGAGAACGCCACCGTCAGTTTCTGCCACTCGCGCACGCCTGATCTCGCTAGCGTCACCCGCCAGGCCGACATCCTCTTCACCGGCACAGGCCGCCCCGGCAGCATCACCGGCGCGATGCTCACCCCCGGCGCCGTCGTCCTCGATGCTGGTATGACCTCGCTCGCTGGCCGCATCGTCGGCGATGTGGACCATGCCTCGGTGCGCGATGTAGCAGGCTATCTGACGCCCGCTCCCGGTGGTCTTGGTCCCCTCACCCACCTCATGCTGATCCGCCACACTCTGATCGGCCCGGATTAGGCTCGTCCCCGATGAGCGCAGAACGCGGGCGCTTACAACGTGCGAGCCTACAACGTGCGAGCCTCTAGTGCACGATCGGCTTTCGCATCAGATGCCGCCGACGAAGCGGCCCGGATTGAGCAGATGGTGTGGATCAAAGCGGCCCTTGATCTCGCGCATCAGTTCCAGGCCCGCCGGATCGGCGCCCCATAGCGCCACATGCGGTTTGGTCGCCGCCGGACAGCGCAGCAGCACGACGTTGCGCCAGCGGTGGGCGAGCGCGGTATGCGTCGCAATCAGCGCCCGCGCGAATGTGGCGTTCACAGCAGACGCGGCACTGCTCTCTACCGCTGAGATCGTCCCGCCTGAGCGCAGCCGCACCCAGATCACGCCGGTGGCGAGATCGGCCAGCCAGGCGAGCGCCAGCCCATGCTCACTGGCAAGGGTTTGCGCTGCTTCCAGCGCCGCGACACTCTCCATCGGCAGGATCGAAAGCCGTAGCAGCGCGTCCTCCGCGCCGTCTGCGCCAATAGAAGGGTCGGTGTGCGTGGAGTCGGGATGAGCGAGGTCGGGCGCGACACACAGGAAGTCGTTGGCGGCCTGCCAGAAGGCGTCGTTGGCGCTGCCATCCAGTGTCAGCGCCGGATCAACCTGCGCCGCCCGCATAGCCTCCTCCACCTCAGCGATGCCGCGTTTCACGGCGGCCTCTGCGCCAGGGATGCGAATCACCAGCAATGCGCGCCGCTCGTAGCCGGGAGTGATGCGGGCCAGCTCTGGCAGCGCATTGATGTGCAGCGCCACCAGCGCCGAAGGGCGCACGGCCAGCCGCTCTATCGTTTCGGCGGCGGCCTGCGCGGCTGGCAACGAATGCGCTATGCCGATCACGGTCGCCTCAGCTTCGGGTAGCGGCGCCAGCTTGAAGCTCGCCTCGACGATCACTCCCAGCGTGCCAAGTGAGCCGATATACAGCTTGCCCATGTCATAGCCGCTGACATTCTTCACCACCTGTCCGCCGGATTTCAGGATTGTCCCGCTAGCGTCTACCACCCGCATGCCCAGCGAGAGATCGCGCGACGCTCCATAGAAGGCGCGGCGCAGCCCGGCGAAGCCGGTGGCCAGTGTTCCGCCAAGTGTGGAGCGATGGGCTAGCGGCGCATCGAAAGGCAGCGTCTGGTGGTTGGCGGCGAGCGCGCGGGCAAGTGTGGCATGGGTGACGCCGACCTCGGTGGTGATGGTGAGGTCGGCGGGATCGTACGTCAGCGTGCGTGTGAGGCGCTCAAGGCTGAGAACCAGATCACACTGCTGCGGTGGATAGCCCAGGTCCATCTCGGCGCCGCCACCCCAGGGAACAATGCTCGCGCCTGCTTCAGATGCCAGCCGCAGGGCAGCCGCCACGCCCTCGATCTCCGTTGGTCGCGCCACCACCGCCGGGAGCCGCCCCTGTACCGCATAGGTCGCCACCTGTGCGCCCGCCAGCGTCTGTCCGACGCCAAGTTCACGCGCCAGTCGCCCGGCGAATGCCAGCCGCTCCTGCTCACCAAGTGCGCCTGTCACACCCATCGCCATCCACCGTTCACTCTCATCTTCGTCCGCCAAATGCGCACATAACAGGAGGCGCATATACTGCGTATAGTCAGCGTATCAAGCCTCAGTATACCGTATCTCCAGGCCCCCTGTCTGATGCGGCAACGGCCTCTTCAGACTTGTCATCTTTGCCACATCGAACGACGTCTAACGAGCGACGGCGCTACCCCCTTGCTTATATGTATCTTGCTTTGCTAGAACCAATGGTCTATACTCGAGAAGGCGCATGCCAGGTCCCCTGGCATCTCTGTCAGGGAACAGAGCACACACTCAGATGAGGAGAAGCAACATGACTAACCAAGCGGCATCTCCCAACTATCGAACAGGCAAGATTTGTTACCTGGAAATCCCGGCCACCAATGTCGCCGTGTCAGCGCAGTTCTATCAACGAGTCTTTGGTTGGCGCGTCAGGCAGCGGGGCGACGGCTCAACCGCATTCGACGACACAACCTCGGAGGTCAGTGGAACATGGGTGACTGGACGCCCTCCAGCAACTGTCCCAGGTGTGCTGGTGGGCATTATGGTTGCAAGCGCCGCAACGACGCTCGAAGCCATCAGCGCCGCAGGCGGTACGATTGTGCAGCCGGTCAATCCTGATGAGGACGAGGTCTATGCCCTCTTTAGCGACCCCGCAGGCAACGTGTTCAGCATCTATCAACAGCAAGGTTTAGCGGAGATCGAAGGTTCACAACCGGCCGCTCGCTGATCAGGTATGCTTTCTGTGTTCATGAGCAGGGAGTTCTAAGACCTTATTCGGAAACAGTAAAACTGTGGTACACTGAAGGAGGTGACTGAGCAGAGGAAGGAAGGAGCGCATCCCGATGGCACGCACAAAACCGTGGGAACTGAGCGAGGCGGTCTGGGAGCGGGCGCAGCCATTGCTGCCGCCGCACAAGCCGCATCCGAAAGGGGGCAGGCCGCCCCGCGACGACCGACAGATGCTGGGCGCGATGCTGTATGTGCTGCGCACCGGCCTGCAGTGGAACGCCTTGCCGCACGAGATCGGCGCTTCGACCACGGTCTACGATCGCTTTCGGGCCTGGGAACGCGACGGCTTTTTCGAGCGGCTGTGGGCGGCAAGTCTGACCGAGTTCGACGAGTTGGTCGGCATTGATTGGGAATGGCAAAGCCTGGACGGAGCGATGACGAAAGCCCCTTTCGCCCGCGCCGCGACCGCCGACGCCGAGGGGTTCGGACACAACCCGACGGATCGCGGCAAGTACGGGACCAAGCGCAGCACACTGAGTGACGGCCACGGCTTGCCATTGGCGGTTGTCGTGGCAGGAGCCAATGTCCACGACATGAAACTGGCCGCGCCGACACTGGATGCCATCGTTGTCGACCGACCGACGCCCACCGCCGAACAGCCGCAGCACCTGTGTTTGGATGCAGGCTATGACTACGACCTGCCCCGCTTTGCCGCCGAGCAGCGCCACTATACCGCGCATATCCGCCCGCGTGGCGAGGAGACCGCGCATGCGGGATCGCCTGATCCCGACAAGAAGCCGCGCCGCTGGGTGGTGGAGCGCCTGCATAGCTGGCTCAACGGCTCGCGGCGCCTGCTGGTGCGGTGGGAGAAGCTGAAACCGACGTACGAAGCTTTCCTGCATCTGGCCTGCGCTCTCCTTTGCTTCCAGCAATGTGATCGCTTACGAGCAGCGTAAGCCGGTTTCCGAATAAGGCCTAAGTATCTCCCTGCTCATGTTGCTGTAGGGTCATGATATCAGCCTTGTATTCAAGGTTGTATCATGCGGGCGCCCACCAGTTCACGGATGCGCGCCGCCGCTTGATCGCGACTGAGCGTGTTCGCCAGCAGTTCATCAAGCACGCCTTCCAGGGAACCAGCAGGCGCCAACTCGTTGCCACTTCCTTCGTTGATACGTGGAGTGAGCGTCTCGCCAGATGCAGCCACGACAGGCGCCTGGGATGCGACAGGCGTAGCGGGCTGGCCCTGACGCGCAAATACCCCTTCACGAACGGCGATCCAGAGGTAGACGCCCACCAACACGAGGCCGGTCAGCAGTGCCGCCCCTGCCGCACGCGCTGTATCCTGCCAGTTCAGCAGTGGCGCTCCCAGCGCCGTCGTCACCAGCGTGTAGAGCAGTCCGATCACCCCTCCGGCTAGCGTCAGCGCGCCAGCCGCCAGCAATGCCAGCACAAAGCCGCGCCGTGGACTGTGCATTCCCGTCTGGGCGCTGCGCCGGCTCAGGTTGAGCGCCGTGGGGATATAGGCTATGCCAACCAGCAGCAACGCGAGCGTGAGTGGCCACCAACTGGTATCGCTCGTTAGCGTACCGTGTGCGCTGCCTTCGAGCAGGTGATAGAGCAGTGAGCCAATACCATACCAGAACGGCGCACTCAGAAATATGCCGATGAGCGACTGCACGATCAGCCGCAGCGTCGTTGGCCCAGTATGCGAGTATGGCGCATCGGCGCGCAGCCAAACGCCGTATGCCAGAATCGCCAGCCCGCCGAAGATCAGGATCGGCGGGAAGTCGAACTGGGAGCCAAACGTGACAGGATCAACTGACTGCCCGAATGGTATTCGCAGCAAATACTCCAGCGCGCGCTCGAGACCGAACAGGAAAACGATCACCGCATAGCTGAAGCTGATCACATGGAACACCTGACGCAACAGTGAACGCTGATCACGCGCCGTCAGCAGCGCATAAGCGCCCCAGACCGCCAGCGGAACCAACGCCGCCAGCCAGAGCGATCCGATGTTCACCGAAAAACACGCGCCGAAGTCGGGACTGAACTGATTGGGCGCGCAGAGATTGAAGGGCGTGCCGCGCAGGATCGCACGCTCGCTCGTCCCCAACACATTTTGCAAAAAGCCCTGGATGATGAAGAGCAGCAGCAGTTGCACGCCATAGAAATGGAGGCGTTGCAAGACAGCGGCAGCGCCGATTGTCGCAGGGACGCGCCGCCGCTCCAACTCAAAGAGGCTTATTATCAGCGCGGAACTGATTGCGCTCGCTACAGCAGACGCTATGTTGCTGCCGCCCCCTGGCAGGAAGTGCAAGAAGGCAAAACTCAGCGTCAGGACAAACGCGATAACGTACGAGCCTTCGATGGCGTTCAGGAACAGTGCGCGGATCACGCTTCTGCCCGGTTCGGGGTCGCTGCGCTGTTCGCGGCGGATCAGCCAGTAGTGCAGCCCACCCAATCCACCGGTGATCAGCAGCGTGATGCTGGCGAGGATGATCGACTGGGTGACGGAGGCGGCGTCTGGCGGCGCATAAAATCCACCACTCAGTGGAGTGAATGCCAGCAGTTGCGACAGCATGAACGTGAGGCTGAAGGCTGCCAACAGCGCCATCAATGAGAACACCACGTAGAGATATAAGCGATAAAGACTGCGAGCCATAGCAGGGTCACCTTTTCCCAGTAGTCATCAGCCAGCCATCAGCCGTGAGCATATCACGAGCAGATGCAGCGCAGACGCCACACGAGGGGTCTGCCGGACTACTATAACAGTCTCTACGCTTCAGCCTATACAAGAGTTCCGTATTGACCATTGACTGCCAGCCAGGACCACCTGCGCGCACATGGGAGCGTCATGGAGGAGCGCACCTTGCCACAAAGATGATCAAGACCGCCACGAAAGGGGTGTCCCTTCCAGGATGGCGGTCTTCGGGAACGTAGTGGCAGCGGAGCCACGAATGGCGGGTTGGCGACGCGTGGGGAGTGATGCGCGGATGGTCGTGCGCGCCGCAACCCCGCTGGATCGATGTCGCGCAGAAGGGCTATCGTTTGTACATCGGCTGTACATCGGCCTTCACAACTTTACCGGCTATTCAACGCCGGGAACAGGCGATCTGGCGCCTGATTACGCAGTGCGCTGATGCAGGGCGACCGCGCCTGCACAACTGGTCGCATGGCGCGCAACCACCAGCCGCACAACGGCGCGCTCGACGCTACGGCGCAGGCGCTCGTCATGCTGATAGCTCTGCACCCACTCCGCCGTCGCCCGCACCCGTAGCGGTGTCCCCAGGTCGTCGCCGCATTGCTGACAATGCCCGCTCACTGGCGTCGAAACATCCCATAGGCTCATGACTAATTCCCCTACATATCCTGATGAAAACAGTGGAGCAGTTCTGTGCATTTGCCGCGTACGGCCTTGTACGTAGCAGCCGTCTGCATCACTGCGTTGACCTCGCTGAACATCCACTATCGCAAACCCTGTACCACGGCGCCAGAGCATGCTCCATCCGCATGTCGGCCTTAAAACGTTGCGATCTCACTATCCTTCTTCCGCCAGCAATGCACAGGCGCCCGCGAACGCCATCAGCAGCAGCTTGTCGCCCTCGGTTGGCGTATGTATGCCCTGCCAGAGGGCCACCACAGCGCCACGCTTGCCGCTGCCACCAGCTAGCGGAATACTCAGCGCCAGCCCTGTGCTGGTCGCGCCCGCGTCATCACGCCAATGCCGCTGCGCCAGCGCATCGCCTGCGCTGGCGTCACATGCCAATTCAAGCAGGTTCACGCTACACTCATCCAGTGAATCACCCTGCACAGATGCACCGAAGCCGAGCGCGCAAACCTGGATGGCGCCGGTCTGCTGCGTCAAGAGCATCACCAATGGCGCCATGGGGCTTTTGTGTCGCTGCCCCTCTGGCTGTTCTTCCTGCTCACCTTCGATGCCAGCCAGCGCTGATTGGGCTGGCGCTGGCGCTGTTCGCCCACCCGCCGCGCGTCGGCTAAACACCTGCGCCAGCAGTGTCCGCGCCGCCTGCATGTCGGATTCGTTTCGCCGTCGCCCCCGCTGCATACGCACAGCACTGGCAAGCTGGTCGGTGATGCCCTGCACAAACACCCGTTCATGCAGGGAGAAGTGATGCGGCAGTTTGCTACCAACGATCAGCGCGCCGACGGCCCGACCCGTGACCACAATCGGCGCGACCCCATAGGCGCGCATCCCCATCTCCTCCAGAAGACGCCGTGTGCCACTGTAGGGATATACCTCTTCGCTCTGGGCGATGTCATCGCAAAACTCGGCCTCGCGTGTCCGCAAGACAGAGAGAGTGGCGAACGAGGCGCTGGTCTGTGTGCGCAACAGAGTATAGGTGCGAAAGAAGCGGCGCGGGAAACCCTGCGAGGCATAGAGGCGTAGCGCGCTTGGGCTACCGCGCTGCCCCAAGAGACGCTCATCGCTCTGGTCACTCTGGCTCCCCTGATCCAGTTGGTCTATCTGATCCGTGACGCGAAACACGATACAGCACATCACGTCCGGCTCCACGGCGATAATACCGTTCACCGCCGCCTGACAGATTGCGCGCAGAGGCTGCGCTGAAGCAATCAGGCTGGCGAGCGTCGCCATCACCTGAGCAGGCGCAAAGACGCTCACTTCGCTAGTAGCCGCTTCCGCCACCAGTCGCCGCTGGAAGGCTTCGAGCGTTGCCCGCCGGAAGCGCGCATGTCCGCCGGGCGTGCGCAGATCGGGCGTCAGGCGTCCGCGCTGGATGGCGAGATGCAAGGTGGAGCGATGCAAGCCAAGAAAATTGGCGGTTTCCTGCACGCCATACCACCGCTCCTTCGCATGTTTCTGGCTCCCCTGTCGCTCTGGCTGCCGCGCCTGCTGCATCCTGTACTCCCTGCCTGTCGCAGCAGCATCATCTTCCTGCCGGTGAGCGGCGCCGAACGTCGGATTATCGGCCTTTCCAGTCTGGCCTGGATCACTCATATCGCCGCTTCCTTTGCGCTCTCTTGCCTGTGATCTGCTCATCTGCCCGATCATTCCTTTGCATAATAGGCGCCTGTAGCTCTCATCGCTCTTCACCGCTACCTCGTCACAGGGATGGATGAGCGCCTATATGCCAGTGTACAGCGGAATCCGACAATTGCGACATATTCTGGCGGCAATACCCCATCTGTCTCGTATCTATCGGTAGCAGCCTTGCGCATTCGCAGCGCGCATACAGGTGAACGTAGCTCGCGCGCCATGCTACGCCAGCCAACTTGTGCAGCATCACATCGGGCGATCACGTGCGCCACTGTGAAGATATAGCGACGAATGAGGCAGGCGCACGTTGTAGCCCTAGTTAGCCATTCCCTGGCAGTTATCTGAAAGGACAGGATAGTGCCTGAAGATCGCATTTCCCTGACAAACGATACGGCTCCTGATCAGCAGCAGGCTCCCCGTGAGCGCCGCAAGCCCGGACCGCGTCCGGGGACCGAGGCGGCAAAACGTGGTGGTACCGCCGCCCGCGAGAAGTATGGCCGCGAGTTCTACAGCCGCATTGGCTCCAAAGGCGGCTCGACGGTGCGCGAGCGTCACGGCTCCGCGTTCTATACTGAGATTGGGCGTCGTGGCGGCGAATCCACCAAGCGCAACCTGGGTGTCGAGCACTATTCGCGCATCGGACGCATCGGCGGCCAGCGCGCACACCGGCGCGGCGACGCTGAAGGCGCCCAGCCTGAGACGTCTACCGAGAAGTAGCGTCAAACAACCGATCACCCATGGCGTAGCGCTGGATCGCTTTGTGCGATCCAGCGCTATGTTGTCTCCTGTCCGCCGCTTGACTGTACTATCCCCCGCAGTGTCAGGGGCGGCCTGTGGCAAACGTCCGATGAAGAGTCACGGCGACGACCACCAGCAGCGCACCGAGCGGAAATTGCTGCCAGGACGTGGTGGCGCCCTGCATGATGGTAGCCTGAAGCAGCGCGAAGAGTGCAAGCTGCGCTAACCCCAATCCCAGTAGCGCCCAGAAGACCGGCACATGGCGGCTGTGCGATCCAGTGGTCAACACACGCCGCCTGATGGCCCCCACCCCGGCGAGGAGCATGCCGATGAGGGCACAGATGACCGCCAGCGCGATCAGCACGACGAAGAACCCTGGATATAGCACGAGCAGCGCCAATGACCATACCGGCGTTGTGGCTGTAGCGTTGGAGCCACCCAGCGCGCTCTGCACGCCATAGAGTATGACTCCGCCAAACACGGTTAACAGCAATAGCAGGCAGAAACAGAGCAGCGTCACACCAATCCACAGCGCCACCACGCCACCGCCCTTGAAAAGCCGCGTGTGCGCGAGGGTGTACCAATAGGCGCAGACCAGCGCCAGCGGCGCCAGCCCGATCAGCAGCAGCAACAGGTCGCGCTCACCCTGAAGCGTCAGCAGTGCAGCAGCGGATGATGCGCCAGGGTCGTAGCCGAAGACGAACGCAAAGAGTAGCCGCGCGACCGGCAGCCAGCGCGAACTCTGATTGAGATAGCGCAGCAGCGCAAGCCAGCCTGTCACATCACTTGCGCTTCCTGTATCGCCGTTCGCCAGCGTCGAGACGTCCACACCCAGCAGTTGCTGCGGCAGCGCGAACGCGACAGCCACCAGCAGCGCGGCGAAGACGGCGCCCACTGACAGCGCCACTGGCGCGGCAAGCGCCTCCTCTGCCTGTCCGCTGGTCGCTTGCGCGGGCGGAAGCGCAACAGGCGCCATCACCAGTGGCGCATACATGATCGGCGGCGCATAGACGACGCCTGGCGGTGGCATCGGGGTTGGCTGGGCGCCCGGCATGGTCGGCTGCCAGTTACCGGTGATTGGCGCGCTCGGCGCTGACGCATACGGTTGTGTATAGGGCTGCGGGTAGGGCGGACTACCTGGCTGCGCTGGCATGGGCGCAGGGACAGGACCAGTCATGGGACCAGAGGCGCGCACCGGAGACGGCGGCGTAACAACGGGCGCAGCAGGCGCGCCTGACGGTGTGGGCAATGTGACGCCACAGTTCCCACAATAGCGCGCGGCAGGGTCAGCTTGCGGCGCCCCACAGGATGGGCAGAAGCGGGTCGTCATCGCGTTCATTGTGCGCGCTCCTCTCGATCCTGCGTGTCTTGCTCACATTGCCCGCATTGCCCGCATTGCCCGCATTGCCCGCCTCCGCCTGCGTCTGTGGGCGCTGGTGTGGCCTGCCGCTTGCGCTTCGAGCGGCGCGTGAAAAACATGACAACAAAGCATGTGCTGATTAGCCCCATCGAGGTGGTGCAGCAGGTAGAGGAGCCGCCGCCACCAGCGCCGCCACCTGGTGGTGTCGGAAAAATCTGTATCGGCGTGGCGGTTGGCTGTGGTGTGTCGGTGGGTTGTGGCGTAGCAGTCGGCGTAGGTGACGGTGTAGGCGTGGGTGGTTGTTTGCGTTGGTGAATGACTGTATTGCCGGACAAGGCACACTCCCAATCGGGACTCAGTTGGCTGAGTTCCGGGTTGGCGAATTGTACACTCAGGCTCTCCGTTTTCCAGGGGACGCCCGATGCGCCGGTGAGCGTGATCACTTCTGGTACTAGGTGGCGCTGGCTATCGCAACTCAGTTCGGTCGTCGTCTGCTTGCCTGTCACCTTGAAGTCGGGCAACGTCTGCACCTGAAAATGCAGATGCGGCCCCGTCGTGCAGCCCGTCAAGCCCACCTGCCCGATGGGATCGCCGACGTTGACGTGCTGGCCCACATGGATGCGACTGCTGACGCTGCCGTTCTTGAGGTGCATATAGAGCGAGGCGGTGTATACCTGCTGGCCGCCGATGGTGCGTACATCGCCATCATTCGCGATCAGCACATAGTTCGCCTGTTTCCAGCAGGGGCAGGGCAGGCCGCACTGATTGACGCCATCCACCCAATGATCGTCGAAGGCGATCACTTTCCCGGCCTGCGCGGCAGTGACGATGAAGTATGGCTGGGCATATACGGCAAAATCCAGCGCATAGGCGCTCTGATAGGCCTCGATATGATCGCCCTGCATGAACCCCTGTGTTAGCGTCACATCGGCGGGTCCCTGCACCGGCAACCAGAAGCGCGGGTCGGCGTCAGTGGCCTGGATAACCTGCGTGCTTTGGGCGCTGGCGGCGTGAACGGCGTGAACGGTTGCGCTGTTGAGAACGAGCAGCGGAAGGCAGCAGGCGACGACGATGATCAATGTACGCAGCAGGCGTCGCATAAGCAAAACCTCAATTCATCAGCAGAAGCAGTGAGAGATGAATGGGACTGGGATGTGCCACGGAAAGCGAGCATGTGGCGCTATGCCGGACAGCCGCCAAATTGTGAGCGTTCGTCAGTCGAGAGCATGCCCTGCGGCAGTTGGTTGAGTTCGGCGCAGAAGCCGGGTGAGGAGGGCAGCCAGACCTTCCATACACCGCCCTGTTTCTGCGCCAGCATAATCACCCCCTCATTGGCAATCATCTGGCCGGATGGTGTCTGCTCTTCAGCTCCCAGGACGGCGTAGTCGCCCTGGCGTTGCGCATAGGTAATCTTGTAGGTGATCGTCGGTTGCTGTCCGCCGGAGTCTGCTGTGATCGTAGTCTTCAGTTGATCAGCGATCGCGCTCTGATCGCTGGATGTGAAGCCCTGTGGCTGCCCCTGCCAGGTAACAGTGATGCCCGTCGGCGTGGCGAGGCGCAGCGCCAGCAGCCAGACCGCGAAACCAACCAGCAGCAGCGCGCAAGCCAGCAGCGGCAGCCAGCGCAGCATCCGGCGCGCCGATAGCGGGGACGGTGGTTGGACAGGTGATTGAGTGGATGGTTGGGACGATGACGGTTGCGCGAGTGGTGGTTGGGCTGATTGTGGCTGCATAGGGGCGCCCTTTCGCAACACAGGAAAAATAGCCGCTGAACGGTCGCAACCTAACGCACATACTGTTCAGCAGAGAGCGTTCGCCATTGTGTAGGGACACTATAAGGACAATAAAGGAAAGCGTCTATTTGCCTAGAAGCATATCACCAAAGTCAAGCCAACAGAAAGCCCCTTCCCAGTGGTGAGAAGGGGCTTGGGTACGAAGTTATTGGCAGCTATCGCTGGTGAACTACTGGCCGCCGCTCAGGTCGCTGATCGCCGTGAGCAACTGCGCGTCACCCGACTTCTGCACCTGGGCGTAGGTAAGGTTGTCCTCACTGGCCACCAGCGGCGTCAGCGGCTGCACGGTGTTGGGCAGCGCCACCGGCTGGTCGGGTGTGTAGCCCTTGTGATAGATGGATGCTCCGTTGGGCAGCAGGAACTCCTGCGTGCCAAGCACCAACGCCGAGCCATCGCCGAAGATGTAGGTTTGGAGTACAGTGCCGGTGCCATAGGTTGTCTGGCCGATCACATGCACGTCCGGGCGATTGATGTGGATCGCGCCTGTGGTAATCTCCGCCGCGCTGGCCGTGCCGCTATCCACCAGAATCGCCACTGGTGTGTTGGCCGCCAGCCCCTTGTCAATCACAACGGATTGTCCCTGCGCCGACTGTTCCGCTGCATCGCTCACGGTGTAGGTACTTGACGAGGTGCGGCTCTTCACGATCAGCACCTTGTCAGGGTTGGAGGCGCTATACGGCAAGAACTCACTGACAACGTTGATCGCCTCTTGCAGCAGACCACCCGGATTGCCACGCAGATCGAAGATGATCCCCTTGGCATGGTGGTTGTTGATGGCGTCGGTCAGCGCCTTCTGAAGATCAACACTGGACCGGTCGCTGAACTGGAACAACTGGATGTCGGCAAGATTCTGCTGGGGCAGGTAGTAGGTTGCAACGGTCGGCACAGTGTAGGGGCCGCGCGCAAGGCTGAAAGTGATCGTCTTCTTCAGGCTGGGGCGAAACATCGTCAGCGTGAAGGTCCTGGTTCCCTGCTGGGCGATCAACTGGCGCACCTGATCGCTCGTCTGGTGGGTGACATCAGTTCCATTAATCGCTGCGAACTCGTCGCCGGGCTTCACGCCCGCCTTATCGGCGGAGGAGCCGGGGAAGACCACCAGCACCTTCAGCGGCGTTTTGCCGTCACCACCACTGAGTTCCACGCCCAGGCCAATCTGCGCCTGCCCGTTGAGCGAGGCCGTCTCCGATGAGTATTGTTCAGGCGTCAGGAAGACGGTGTGGCCGGGATCGTTGAGGGTGCCGATCATGCCATTGACAGCGGCGTAGGCCATCTGCTTCTGGTTGATATTGCTGGTGACGACGAAGTTCTTGTTGATGTCGTTCCACGCCTGGTGAATGATCAACTCGTTGGGGTTAGAGATATACCTGTCGCGGTTGACATAACTGTTGCCAAACCACCCCGCGCCAAAGGCAATCGCCACCAGCAGCGCCGTCGTCACGATCTGTGTCAACGCCTGATCAGCGTGCTGTCGGCGCACTCGCGCCGGATCGGGTTGCTGGTCAGCCGCTGACGAAGACGCGGTATTTCTATCTGTCGTGTTGAGCACCCAAAGCCTCCACTCACCCAGGACGATCCATTCATAACCCGCTTATATGTCTGCTGGCAGGCGGCGCACGGCGCAGCCTTCCTCTATCGTAGTGGCAGTGGTCACTCACGTCAAGCGCCCGCTGCACAGCAGACGTTGTATGCGTGATGTGGCAGTGATCGTGTGGCCCACCGGGCCATGCCACGCGACCCGCTATCCGCGACGCGGCGCCAACCAGGCGCATACCACGCCGCCCGCCGGGCCATACGCCATACAAACTGATCTCGCATGTCAGCAGGCTTGATGCTGGCTCACCATAGACTACTACAGACTACTACAGACTACTACAGACTACTACGCGCACCGGATACCGCCAGTTGTTATCAGGCGCCCAACAGGGGCCATCAAGGGGCCATCAAGGGGCCATCAGATGTTGAGCGTCACCACGGTGATACCATCGCCGCCCTCTTTGGGCAGCGCGGACGCCAGCGACTTCACCATCGGATTGTGGCGCAATCGTTCGCGGATCGCCTGTCGCAGTGCGCCGGTTCCCTTGCCGTGCAGCAATCGCACGGTTGGCATGTTCGACATATAGGCGTCGTTGACGTAACTATCCACCTCGTCGAGCGCGTCATCAACCCGCCAGCCGCGCAGATCAAGCTGCGCATCAGGCGAAGGGGTGTCTTCGCGTGGTGGCAGTGTGACAAGGTGTGTCTGGGGCGTCCGTTCACCTGCGCGCGCCTGCCGTCGGCTGAGGCGATCAAGGTTGTCGCGCCCCACTCGTAGCTTGAGCGCGCCCACCTGCACCTCCACATCGCCACGTGTGTTGGGCAGCGCCAGCACCTCGCCGGTCTGGTTCATCGAGCGCACGCGCACAGTATCGCCGATCTCCAGCGGCCCCTCAAGCGCTGCCTCACTGGCTGCCGCTGGCAACGCCCTGACCCGCGAAGGCAGCGGCGCATTGCGCTCCGTCAGCCGGTGGGCGCGGGCGCGCAGTTCCTCAAGCCGCTCCTCAGTCAGTTGTGAACGCATCTGGGTGCGAATGCGCGCAAGTTCGGCCTGAGCATTCTCTGCCTCGCGCCGCGCTCTGATCCGCGCCTCGTTGATGATCCGCTCACGTTCAGCCTCTGCCTCCACATGCAGATGCTCGACTTCGGCGCGCAACCGTTCGAGTTCACGCCGCTGATACTCGGCCTCGGCGCGCTCCATACTGAGGTGATAGCGTTCATCCGCCGCCCCCTGGCGTTCGGCGGCCAGCCCTTCCAGCAGGCTCTCCATCTCCACACCCTCGGACCCCAGGAACTCGCGCGCCCGCTGCACGATCTCCGGCGCAAGGCCCAGGCGCGAGGCGATGGCAAGCGCGTTGCTGCGCCCCGGCAGGCCGATATTGAGCTTATACGTCGGCGAGAGCGTCTCCACATCGAACTCGACCGAGGCGTTGGTGGCGCCGCGCTCCTCATGCGCGAAGGCTTTGAGTTCAGAGTAGTGGGTGGTAGCCAGTGTCTCCACGTTGCGCGCCAGCAGATCGGAGAGGATCGCCCGCGCCAGCGCCGAACCTTCACTGGGATCGGTGCCTGCGCCAAGTTCATCCAGCAGCACCAGCGAGTCGGGCGTCGCGGCGCCCAGAATCTCGACGATGCGGCTCATATGCGATGAAAAGGTGCTGAGGCTCTGTTCGATGCTCTGCTCGTCGCCAATATCGGCGAACACATCGGCGAAGACAGGAACCTCCGAGCCATCTTCCGCTGGAATGTGCAGTCCGGCCAGCGCCATCAGCGCCAGCAGGCCGACGGTTTTGAGCGCCACCGTCTTGCCGCCGGTGTTGGGGCCGGTGATCACCACCATGCGTGCCTCGTCGCCGCCCAGCCAGAAGTCCAGCGGCACCACCTTGCCGGTGAGCAGCGGATGTCGCGCCTGTCGCAGCCGCAGCCGCCCTTCGGTGTTGAGCGCAGGGGCGCTGGCGCGGGTGAGGCTGGCATAGCGCGCCTTCGCCAGATGCAGGTCAATCTCCGCCAGCAGTTCCACAGCCAGGATCAGATAGGGCGCCTCGCGTCCCACCAGTTCCGAGAGTTCTTGCAGGATACGCTCGATCTCCTGGCGCTCCTCGATCTGCAACTGGCGCAGGCGGTTGTTCATCTCCACCACCACCAGCGGCTCGACAAAGACCGTCGCTCCGCTGCCCGATTGATCGTGGACGATGCCGCGCACCTGCCCACGCGCCTCGGCCCGCACCGGCAAGACATACCTGTCGGAGCGCAGGGTGATGATCGGGTCTTGCAGGGCGCTACGATACTCATTCACCAGTGTTCCCAGCCGCTCTTGCAGGCGTTGCTGGGCGGCGCGCAGTTCCAGCCGCAACTGGCGCAGGCGCGGCGAGGCTGAATCCAGCACATCACCCTCGTCGCCGATACACTCAGCGATGCGCCCTTCGAGTTGCGGGCGGATCGGCAGGTCCACAGCCAGCGCCTTGAGCAGCGGATACTCCGCCTCCTGGCGCGTGATCAGCCGCGAGACATACGCTGAAGAGCGCGCGGTGGCCAGGATGTCGAGCAGATCAGCGGGACTGAGGACTCTGCCGTGTTCAGCCGCACGCGCCTGTGGGCGTATCTCATGCGCGCCCCGCACACCTGCATCGGGCCGCGCATCAATCAGCCGCCGCGCTTCCTCGGTATAGGCCTGCCGCCGCCGCGCCTCGCTGGGATCGGCGGTCGGTTCGAGCGCCAGCGCCAATTCTTTGCTCGCCGAGAAGGCCGCCTCATCCGCCAGCCGCGCGATGATTTTGGGATATTCGAGTGTGTTCAGACTTTTCGTGTGCATCTGTTGTGCCGTACTATATCTCTCTAGTTGGTGTTGTTTCATCATGCGCTGGATAGTAGCCAGCGGCTGAAGCCGCGCCCAGGCGACATCCGGTTCCCTGCCCTCACGGCCCTCATACTACGTCGGCCATGTCGGAGCGTTCGGCCAGCAGCAGGTACGCCTGCCAGAATGGCCCCGCCACACACTCGGCCTGCGGCAAAAACCCCGCCTCGGTGAGCGCCTTGCCCAGGCCGGAAGTAGTCGAAAGCGCGCAATTTGCTCGCCCGGCGCCAGACGCCTCGCCACGACGGCCATATACCAGCGTTTGCAGCGCCACCAATGGGACCAACGCCGCCCGCGCAGGCAGCAACTCGGCGCCCATCACAATGATCAGTCGTCCGCCGGGACGCAAGACCCGCGCCACCTCATGCAGTGTGGCAGGATCAAAGATATAGTCGGTCGGGAACGTGCTGACCACGGTATCGAACGATGCCGCCGGAAAGGGCAGCCGTTGCGCGCTCGCCAGCAGCACGGGCGCCGCGTCGGTGGGCAGGCCGCGCCGACGCAGTTCTCCGCGTGTGGCCGCCACCATCTGCGGTGAGCGATCAACCGCTGTGCAGGCATAGCCCGCCTGAACCATATCCGCCAGCAGTTTGCCGATGCCGCAGCCGATCTCCAATACATCCGCGCCGACGATGCGCGGAACCGCCAGTCGCTGCCACACGCGCCACTGTCCGGCAAAGGGAATCGTGCTGGCAAGCCAGTAGAGCGTGCGATTGCGATAGAGCAGCCCGAAGAGGAAGCGCAACATCCGCGCGCGCGCCGGAGCCGATGGCTGTACCTGCTCCTGCCTCTCTGTCACCGCCATTCAGCCGCCTCCGATCCACGCACACGATTCTCCTGCCTGCGCAGGCAGGCTTCGTGGCGCGTGAGCGCCCAGCGGCGCGGGTTTACCCGCTGACCGAACGCCACCGTGCCGCGCGCCGACCATTGATGGCCGCGCTTCCGCGCCCCATGCCAGACACGAACAGCCCTGGGGCAAGCGATAACTGCTACCCCAGGGCTACCCAAACCATCATTCACTGCCTACTACGTTGCGTATCGCCCGATTGTCACAGGTCGGCGACAAGTTCCCTAGCGCGTGGTGGCGAGTTCCTGACTTGGCGTGAGGATTTCGTCCACAATGCCATACTTCAGGGCGTCTTCGGCGCTCATGTAGTAGTTGCGGTCAGAGTCGCGCTTGATAACATCAAGCGACTGACCGGTATGATGCACCAGAATCTGGTAGAGCGCGTCGCGCAGCCGCATGATCTCACGCGCAGTGATCTCGATGTCTGCCGCCTGGCCCTCGGCGCCGCCCAGCGGCTGGTGGATCAGAATGGTCGAGTTGGGCAGGGCGTAGCGTTTGCCCTTTGCGCCCGACGCCAGCAAGACGGCGCCCATGCTCATGGCCATGCCCATGCAGAATGTCGCCACATCGGGCTTCATGTACTGCATGGTGTCATAGACCGCCAGACCCGCATAGATGCTGCCGCCGGGGCTGTTGATGTACATGCTGATGTCTTTGGTCGCGTCTTCGCTCTGAAGGAAGAGCAACTGTGCGACGACCAGATTGGCTACCGTATCGTCAATCGGCGTGCCGATGAAAATGATGCGCTCTTTGAGCAAGCGGGAATAGATATCCATGCCGCGCTCGCCACGCGGGGTGGACTCGATCACATTCGGCACAAGCACGCTCACTGGGGCGGGCAGCGGCTTGTCACCGGCCAGCCACTTCAGGGCGGCGGGATCGAAGGGATGTTGCATATGCGATGCCATAACTTTGCTCCTCTGTACACGATGGCGCCACAGAACACGCTGTTTCCAATGTCGCGTATCGTACCTACAGAATAGCACAAAGCGGGGATTCCCTGCCACGTCCGGCGGGGGGCGGCCAGCGGCTGAAGCCGCGCCTCTGGGCCTACGGACACCAAGCTTGCCTACGCGGGCTGGAAGACGGTATTAACGATATTCTACGTATCTCAGTATCTCATGCGTGCGCCTCTGATGCGCGCGTTGGCGGCAGCACGAGATAGCTGATCCCCAGGCCGATCAGGCCCGTGACCATGATGGAGCCGAAGAGCAGATGGATGATCCAGACCACCCCGGAGACGAGGTCGAGATTGACGAAGTAGGCGCCATAGACCACGACGGGCAGCAGAAAGGCGAACAGGCGGAACGCCAGTCGCCGATCCGGCGCCGGGCGCAGCAAGAAGAGCAGCAGATCGCCGACGATACCTGCCACAAACATCCCCGGAACCAGCGAGAAATCCGTCATCAATGCGCTGATCAATAGAGCGTTGACGCCGATCAAGAGCGTGAGCGCGCCGGGCGCCAAGCGCCAGCGCCGCACCAGCGTCAACACCAGGCCCATCAGCAGCGCGCTCTGAATCATCAGGCTCATCAGTCCGAAACCCTGACTGAGATATGAGTCCACTGGCGGGTAGGGCGTATTGGCGAAGAGGTCCACGTTGCCCACCGAGGCCCAGCGATACGAGAATGGGCTGGTCAGTTCGAGGACGATGGTGATCATGGTATAGGTGAGCAGCGCCGAGAGGATCAGCGGCGCCTGCGCCCAACCGCGCACATCCTGCCCCTGCGGTCGGCTGAACGCCGAGCGCAACGGCCCGGCGACGATCAGCAGGATGCCAATGACGATCAGGATGTGTGTTGGGCTGACAATGGCTGGCACGTCACGCTCGATGCCAAACAGCGTATGCCAGATCAGATCGAGGCCACCGGCGACCGCCAGCACGCAGACCCCCACCAGCGTCAGTTCGTAGCCCGGCGCGATGGCGCGGCTCCACGCATAACCCTGCCTGTGGTTGCGCCAGAGCACGAGCGCGTTGCAGCCGCCGACGACGATCAGCCCTGAATAGAGCAGCGCATGCCAGGGGGTGAAAAAGGTCTCAAGCCCCGGCTCATTGATGTGCGCATAGGCGTCGCTCAACGCGCCCGCCAGTGGCCAGGCGCTCACCGCCAGCATCAGCCAGTCGAAGCGGATGCTGCTGGATGGGCGACCTGACCTGCATCCGTCAACGACGCCGACGTTGGCAGGGGGCGGAGCAGGCGTGGCCGTATCTGTGGCCGTATCTGTGGCCGTATCTGGGCGTGACGCCATCGGTCGCGCTCACTTTCTGCCGTCCTCAACGTGCCACTGCTACAGGGCTTTCAGGCCCACGTCGTCCGTACTCTGGCTCTGGCCCTTCAAGGCTGAGACCGCCCTGCCGTGCAGCGGGCGAACCGCAATGCCGCCATTCTAGCACACCTCGTCTCTGGCGTATATGCCGCCTGGCGCGCAAGTGGCGCCATGTGCCATCTTTGCGCCACCTTCGCGCAATCAAGTGTAATCCACATATCGCGCGCAAGGGCTGCTACGCAAAGGCACACATGCGTAGCGTTCATTCGGAACTGCCGTATATGGAACAGTGTCACACCAAAACTCCGGCGAAGTCGCTACTATTCGGGCATTACGCTACATGCGCCGGATCGTGCCGATAGCGTCGCATGCCGACGTCGGCGCGTTGCGGATCAATTTCGGTGTGTTTTGGCGCCGCCCTGGACAAATCAATACAAATCAACTATTATATGCATGAGGGAGCCGCGTACCCTCGGACGCCCTCATTGCGCGATGTACCCAGCTTGATGAATAGTATCAGCAGAGTGTCTTTCCGAGACAGTTTCGAGAGGAGCCACAGCAATGACCTCAGCAAAGGGGCTTGAGGGGGTGGTCGTCGCCTCCACCAGTGTCAGCCATGTGTTCGGCAACGAAGGCCGGCTCGTCTACCGTGGCTACGACATCAATCAGCTAGCGGGCAAAGCGACCTATGAAGAGGTGTGTCACCTGCTTTGGAGGGGCCATCTGCCCACTCGCGCCGAACTCGACCAGCTCAACACGCAGATGCGCACGCAGCGCAACCTGCCCGATAATGGCCAGGTGTTTCACATCCTGCCGCGTAACACCGAGCCGATGAGCGCGGTGCGTACCGGCGTCTCGGCGGTGGCGGCGATGCTGCCCATCGAAGGCACGCCGACGCTCGATCAGGCCATCGGACTCACGGCGCGCTTCCCCACCATCGTCGCCGCCTTCCACCGCATCCGCAACGGGCTGAATCCCATCGCGCCGCGCAGCGATCTCGGCCACGCCGCCAACTATCTCTATATGCTGACCGGCGAGGTTCCGCCAGAGTCGCATGTCAAGAGCCTCGATACCTACCTGACGCTGCTGGCCGACCACAGCATGAACGCCTCCACCTTCACGGCGCGCGTGATCGCCTCCACCGAGTCGGACCTCGGTTCGTGCGTCGTCGGTGGCATCGGCGCGCTCAAGGGGCCGCTGCACGGTGGCGCTCCGGCGCTGGTGATGGATATGCTCGACGCCATCGGCTCCGCTGGCAACATCCAGCCGTGGATCAATAACGCGCTCGACACGCACCAGAAGCTGATGGGCTTCGGCCACCGCGTCTACAAAACGACCGATCCGCGCGCCGAGATTCTGCGGGGGATGGCGCAGCAATCCTCCACGCCTGAGTTCTTTGCGCTGGCGCGTGGCACAGAGGTCTATACCCTCGACGAACTGCACCGCCGCAAGCCCGATCAGCGCCTCTACACCAACGTGGAGTTCTACTCCGCCGCCGTGCTGAACTCGGTCGGCCTGCCGCGTGACCTCTACCCTCCCACCTTCGCCATCAGCCGCGTCGCTGGCTGGACGGCGCATGTGCTTGAGCAGCTTGTCGGTAACCGCCTGATCCGCCCGCAGTCGGAGTACGTGGGGCCAGAGGGACTCACCTTCACGCCGATTGACCAGCGCACCCCCGTCGCCGTCGGCTAATAGCGCAAGGCATCAGACATCACCACCTCTCTCACTCCCCGCCTGACATCTTGTATGCCAGACGGGGACTTCTTTTGCCCACGTCAGGAACTTCGTGGCAGGCATGGTGAGAGCGCCAACGTAGAATAGATGCGTCGTCACGACTCATCTGGTCGCGGGGCAGTTGTCGCGCCAGCCTTCGATGCGGTTTCCACTGTGCGTTCCGACAGTTTGGCGGCATCGTCCTGCTCGCCAGGATCGTCGGGGTCGTTCTCGCTGGCCAGCAGTTCGTCTGTAGACAGGCGTGAGCGCGTGGGGGCAATCAGGCGCAGACGTTGCGCCAGACTGATCACCTGGCCGCGTATCGGCGCCGCTTTGCCAGTACTCTCATCACTGGCAAAGGTTCTGCCATCAGGTGAATCACTGGCGCCATCACCCTTATGCTCCGTTTCGGCGGCGTTTGCCAGCTCGGCGGAGGCCGCAGCCCGCTGGACGGGCTTGAAGAGCGGTGAGGTCGCGGCGAACCTGTCATAGAACACCTGGAGCATCGCAATGGCCACCGCCAGGATCGGCGCGGCGAAGAAGGCGCCCCAGACACCACCCTCCTTCGCGCCAATCAGCAGTGCGGCGAAGAGTAGCAGCGGATGCATCCCGATGCTCGATCCCATCACACGCGGAGCGATGATCTGGAAGACCAGTTGCTGGCCCAGAAAGAGCGTCACCCCCAGAATGATCAGCTTCAGGATCACCTGGTTGGGTGGCGTCTGCAACAGCACCAGCATGATCGGCGGGACCACCGCCAGGAACGGCCCGATGAACGGCAGCAGCATAAAGAGGCCCGCCAGCAGCGCCACCAGCAGCCCGTTCGCCTGTCCCAGCGCCAGCAGCGCCAGCCAGGTGATCACGCCATACACCGCGCCGATGATCAGTTGCGCGCGGAAGAAGCCGCCGAAAATCTGGTCAACGTTCTTCTGGAACAGGCTCACATCCTCGATCCAGACGGGCGGCAACCGCACCACCATACGCTCCACCAGCCGTTCGCCATCCAGCATCATATAAAACGACAGGATGATCACCAGGAAGGTGTCGAAGAGGATCACCAGCACCGAAGTGACGAGGCTGGTCGTAGTGTTGATCGCCTGGTTAGCCACACTCGAAACGAAACCGGGAATCTGGCTGGAAAGTTGGGAGACAAAGTTGCGCGCATCGTGGTCGCTGAAGCCGAGATGCTTGAGCGTCACGAGCAACTGCTGATTGAGCGCGTTGATATTGGTAGGCGCAAACGCCAGCGTGATCTCCTGCGCCACCCGCTGCGCCTCATCGCCGATGGTGGGAATCGTCAGCACGATCAGGCCGGAGATCACCACCGCCAGCGCCAGATAGATCAGCGTGACCGCAAGCGGGCGCTTCACTCCGCGCTGTTGCAGAAATACCGAGACTGGTTCCAGAATGAAGGAGACGATCCATGCGAGGAAGAAGAGCAGGATGATGTCGCCAAAGAGTTGCAGCGCGCCCCAGAGCAGTTCGAACGCATAGATGGCGACGATCAGCGTGACAAGCGTGAGCAGCACACGCAGCATGCGGTAGCGCTGGAACAGGTCGGGGAACATAAGCCTCGCGTCGCCTCCACACACATTCCACACGTTGAACGGCAGCCGTCTTTGACGTACCTTTGTTCTCAGGTAGCAGCGGAATATATGGTATCAGTGTACCACGAGCGCCTCTCGTGATACTATGATGCGCTTCACCCGCCTGCTCCAGGTCGCCACCCACTACCAGCGCGGCCCCGTCGCATATCATATACTGACGGTGATATGCTGATATATGGCTTTGTTGTGAACGATGTGGTGATGCCGTCGGCCAATGGGGGTCGGCGCGACATAGAAAGAGACAGAGCGATTTGCGGCCTGGGCATACGACCTGGGCGCTGTGGAATCGCCTGCGAGGAGTACCTTGTGGCAAACGAAAATTCGCAGTTCGACGTGCTGGTGATCGGCGCGGGACCCGGTGGCTATGTCGCCGCCATCCGCGCGGCGCAGCTTGGCGCGCGGGTGGGCATCGTCGAGAAGCAGTATATCGGCGGTACATGCCTCAACGTGGGCTGCATCCCCTCGAAGGCGTTGCTGCACATCGCCCAAATCTACGCCGAACTGCGCGAACTCGACAAGCTCGGCATCAAGTTGAATGCGGAGCCAACGCTGGATATGAGCGTGGCCGTCGCCTTCAAGGACAAGGTGGTGAAGCAACTTACCGGCGGCGTGGCGCAGTTGCTCAAGGCCAACAAGGTCGCCATCTTCGAGGGCAGCGCCGAGACGCTGGCGCCCAACCGCGTGCGCGTGACCCTGAAAGACGGCACGACGCAGGAACTCGAAACGGGCAAGCTGATCCTCGCCAACGGCTCTGTGCCGATCACCCCGCCGTTCCCTGGCCTGGATGGGCGCAATGTGATCTTCAGCGACGACGCGATGAATATGCCGAAGGTTCCTGAAAGCCTGGTCTGTATTGGCGGCGGAGTAATCGCCGTCGAGCTTGCCTGCATGTTCAATGCGCTGGGAACAAAGGTTACGATTGTCGAGATGCTGCCTGCCATCATCGCCAACGAGGATGAAGAGGTGAGCCAGGCGCTCACCCGCTCACTCAGCAAGCGCGGCGTGGAGATTGCGGTCGGCGCGAAGGTGGAGTCCATCGCCGACGCCGATGGCCGGAAGCGCGTGACGGCGACGGCCAGCGACGGCCAGCAAAAGGCATTTGACGCCGAGTATGTGCTGGTGGCGGTCGGGCGCAAGGCGAACCCCGCCGGACTCGACGGCCTGATCCGCGCTGGGCTGGCGATGGATCGCGGGCGCGTAGTGGCCGATGATCACCTGCAAACCAACCTGCCGGGCGTCTATGCCATCGGCGATCTGGTGGGCAAGACCTGGCTGGCGCACGTCGCCATGATGGAGGGCGAGCTGGCCGCCGAGCATGCGCTGGGCCACGACGCCGTGATGGATTACAACATCGTGCCGCGCCCGATCTTCACCTTCCCGGAGATCGCCTCGGTCGGCTTGACGGAGCGACAGGCGCGTGAACGCAGTGGCAATGTGCGCGCCGACAAGTTCCCCTGGGTGGCGAACGGCAAGGCGCTGGCGACCGGTGAAACCGAGGGCTTCACCAAAGTGATCCTCGGCGAGTATGGCGAGATTCTGGGCGCGGCGATCTTTGGCCCGGACGCCACCAACCTGATCACCGAGTTCTCGCTGGCGATGCGCGCCGAGCTGACGGCGGATGAGGTGATCGCCACCATCCACCCGCACCCGACCTATAGCGAGGCGCTGCGTGAGGCCACGCTGGCCGCCGAGGGCCGCGCCGTCCACATCTTCCAGCGGTCGGCTGCCGCTGCCCGCCGGTAGCTAGCGCCACAATACAACCGAACATATCAGCCCTCCGCTTGTATTGTGCAGGTGGAGGGCTGATGTTGTCAGACGTTTACAGTTGTTGAGGTACCATGACGGTAGGTGTTATCCCGGTGTGAGGTAGGTGCTTATAGCTTGACGTTGGCTCAAGACGTGGAGATTCCTCCAATGGCGCCAATCTTTTACAAGAACCCAGACAAACTTGGTATTAGGCGCCCCGGAACTGTTGCTCCAATCTGAGAGCAATAGCTTCCGCCAGTTTTTCTCGCGATTTGCCTCGTGGCTTTGGTCCAGGTGGCATATTGTGATGTCTCAGCATTGCTTCCAGAACACCTTGTGGTTCCTCACGCAAAACATCAAGCATCTCAGCGGCGCTACCGCCGAATCGCCGCCATGCCTCTATGGGATCAAAAGGATCATTCAGTTGGCGCAACATCGAATTTGCGCGCGGCACGCTCTCAGTTGTCGCTTTCTGTCCTGCCGAAGTGGCCTTGCGGATAGTTCCTTTCGGCTTGGGTGTCTGCTGATCAACCTTTGCGGCAGCCAGCGCATTCTTGACTAAGGTCGACGTGAGCTTGTTTGTCAGTCCACTCAGCAAGCGTGTGTAGACAGCCAACTGTACGTCAGAGGGGAGTTCCTCTAACTCGGTGAGAATCGCCTGCACGTGGGTCTCAACCGCATCGCTGGCGAAATCTGAATCGCTAACACTAGGTGATTCGGGTATCAAGGTGGGTGAGTATGGGTACACGATGTGTTACCTCCTGTGCCAACTGCCAGATGTCATCGGCAGCATCAGAACGACGCGCATATTGAAGAACAGACTGGTGTTCGGCTTGCGATTTCTTGTATTCCCCTCGCTCCCGCAACAGCCCACACCAGAATTGCTCATCAGTAAGCCCTGATTGCTGCAAGCGCGGGCGATTCTGTAAATCAAACCTATCACGAAACCGAAACCCCCAGCGAAAGCGCATATCCACGCGTGTTGCCACTCCTCCTAATATCTGAAGCGGTTTCTTCTGGTGAATCGTTTCGGTCTGGACAATAAAGCCCAACAGTGCATCTAGCCCTTCAAGCGAAAACACCTCAAGCTGCAGCGGTATCAGCAACGACTTGGCTGCAAGCATTGCTGACCGCGTTATGGAGCCCAAGCCAGGAGGAGTATCGATTAGGACATAGCGAATGGGTGGATCAGAAAGTGGTAGCGCCGCCAACGCATGGGCTAGTTTGCGCTCAAATGTCCATGCATTATGTCCCCCCGGAAGCTCATGCAACTCCTGAGTGGATGGGAGAATCCAAACGCCTTTTTCTGTTGTTCTCTGCATAAGGGGATAAATGGGAACGTCTTGTGTCAGCACGGCATGTAGAGATAGCGCAGGAGCATTGTGTCGCTGATCTGTCAACCAGGAGGTTAAATGACCTTGTGGATCGGCGTCAATAACCAAAACATTGTGCTGCTCAGTAGCAAAGGCAGCAGCCAAGTTGCCAGTAAGTGTGGTTTTGCCAACCCCTCCCTTGTTGTTGGTGACACAAATGATAGGTATAGGCATGCTATCGAGGTCTGGGAGATTAGGAGACTGCGTTCTTAAAGATTCGCGGCGCGTTATGTCTTGAATCCAGAATCGCACGTCAGCAGAGTCAAATAGCTTGACGTCGTTGTTGCGAGCAGAAGCACGCGCTGGGGGCGTGTACCCAGAGGTCGTAAAACAATACTTTCGTGTAATTTTTGCCATGTTGGCGGCGACAATGACGGGCGCGAGGTCGTTGGGAGTGACTTTCTCAAGAAGGAATCGCTTGCACTGCACAACACCGCACAGTTCAGGATTGACGCCATTACGGGCATACAACTCGATGTCCACACCACCATCACCTGGACCATCGACAAGCACAGGATGGTATAGCCCATCTCGTTGGAAAAGGTAGTAGATGAACCGTCCATACTCAACCGGCGTCAACCGTCGAATGTGATCATCAATGGGCGACTTGAATGTGAACCGGAACAGTTCCTCCTGCTCTGGCGGGATGTGCAAGGGTTGCGTCATTTCATTCCGTCCTAACGTAAACCAAAGGACGTGCAAAACAGAGAATAGGAATATGTGAGGCTGAACTACCTCTCGCGCGCTAGTAATGGAGTGAGTATAACAGCTAGCAATCCAAGAAGCAAGAGGATGTGGTACTTGTGAATCCTCGTGATGAAGAAGTTACGATTTCCTCCTGCACTGATACGTCGGCGGTCATGGCTGGATGCTGGGGAGAGCGGCGGTCTCGATCTGCTGACTGCCGGTGCGGGTGTCGTTCCAGAAGGGGTGGACAAAGGCGTTGTCTGCCGCCAGCCCTTGATAGTCACCGAAGAAGAGCTGGCCACCCTCATCACGCGGCCCACCCGCGCGAGGATCGCTGCTCACCGTCGTCACACGGATGTTCGACGTGAAACTCGCCCCATGGTCGCGCGATTGCGTCAGGTAGAGGTCCAGCAGGTGATGGGTGGGATCGTTGCGCGCATCGAAGAAGATGACGCTGACCACGCCATCCGGCGCCACCGCCAGCGCGGGCTGCGAGGCGTTATCGGCTTTGGTGGCCCCGCTGCCCGATGGTCCGTCATTGACTCGCAGCGGCGCAGACCACGTTTGCCCATCGTCGCGTGAGGTAGCGACGAGGATATTGCTCTGCCCCTGCTGCTCATCCATCCAGGCAAGATAGAGCCTGCCGCTGGTAGAAGGGTCAGCGGCGAAGGCTGGCAGCGGAAATGCGCGGTAGTCATCGGGCGGGACAACGGGTGGCGTATCGTGAACCGTTACGGCGCGGACGGGCGTGGACCATGTCTGCCCGCCATCATGCGATGTGACCACCACCAGCCTCGTCGGGATCAGCGGACGCCCCTGAATGCCGCTGGTCAGGTCGAAGTAGGCGTAGGCGATGGCAAGTGTGCCATCTGGCTCGACCGCCGGCGTCGCGCCCAGCACGCTGTCACAGCGCGTATCGCCAAGCGCCCGGCCCGGCACAGCATTCGTGCAGAAAGGCGCGTTGCCCTCCGTGAACTGCACTGGCGAGAATGTGCGCGCGCCATCCACCGAGCGCGCAACGCCAAGATGCTGGATGCAGAAGTTGCCATAGCCGCAGGGAGCACCCGTATCATACGACCAGGCGACATAGACGGCGCCACGATGCGGCCCATGCGACATGTCCACAGCAATCCAGGGCTTGTCGCCAAAGACGGCGCCTGTGGGATTATCATAGACAGCGACCGGCTGGCCGAACGTCTTGCCGCCATCCGTCGAGGTCGAGACTGCAATGCCGCTTTCTATGAAGTCTTTTGCCAGGTACAGCACAAGCGCATAGACGTGACCCGAAGGGCCAAACGCCATAGTGATGTCCGAGACGCGCCCCCGGTCGGCGTAGCCCGGCAGCAATCCGCCGTCGGTCCAGGTGCAGCCACCATCCGAAGAAGAGAAGTAGCCGATCTGGAACGCATACTTCGCTGGATTGGTGAAGAACTTGGAGCCGCCCACCAGTTGCAGCGGATTGGCCGGATTCTCGGCAAGCATTGGCTCACTGTGCGCAAGGAAGCTATCATGGCTGACCTGCACATTGGCGTATGGCCCAGTAGGATGCGACCCCAGCGTGACACAGCGCCCGCCACCCACGAGAGAATAGGTAGGCGGCGTCGGCGTCTTCGTGGATGACACGCCGAAACCTGCCAGCGGCGCAAAGTGGATGTAGGCCAGCGCGACGCCTGCCAGCGCGACGGCGAGGACCGCGACAAGCGCGATCAGCAGCGCGCCACAACGCGATCTCTGCTTCCCGGAAGATGGCTGTATCCGCTGAGCGGCCATGTGTCATTCCCTTCTCACCAGTTCCGACACCAGGAGCCAATGCGTTTATCTATACACACGCGCCACAGCGCCTGTTATTAACGGTCAGTACACAATCACACGACGGAACCAGCAAGGCGCACTGTTTTGGGGTGCGCAGAACCAACGCGCCATGACGGCCAGATGATATACTAGGCTAGAACGTTTGCGCTAGCCAAAGATCAGCCGGGATGACCCAGATTGCAGAGAAAGCGGCGAATTCCCCCATGCCAGAACTACCAGAAGTCGAATATGTCGCCCGCCAGTTGCGCGCGGGAGTAATCGGGCGCCGCATCGTGCGCGCCCAGGTGTTGTGGGAGCGCGCCATCCAGGGGATGACGCCCGACGCCTTCACCCGGCAGATCGTCGGACGACGTATCACCGCCATCGGGCGGCGCGCAAAATACCTGCTGATCACGCTCGCGCCCACTAATGAGAATGTTGGCGCAGATAAGAACTCCGACATGCAGGATACTCAGGATACAGGTGATACGCGCATCCTGGTCGTTCATCGCCGCATGTCGGGCAACCTGCTGCTGATTGCGCCGGAACGCGCCGCACCGCTGGCCGATACGGCCCAACCATCGGTAGAGGCGTTCGCCTCAGCGGGTGCGCGCTACACGCAGGTGGCCCTCACGCTGGACAATGACGCGCTGCTGCTCTACACCGATCCGCGCAAGTTCGGGCGGCTGACGCTCACCGTGCCCGACGCGCTGCCCACGTTTTTCGCGGCGATTGGCCCCGAACCGCTCGATGACGCCTTCACGTCCGAGGCGCTGGCGAAGCGCCTCACCGGCAAACGCGCCATCAAGGCCACCCTGCTCGATCAGGCGGTGATCGCCGGGCTTGGCAACATCTACGCCGATGAGTCGCTGTTTCGCGCGGGCATCCATCCGTTGCGGCCCGCCGACTCGCTTACATCCAACGAGGTCACCGCGCTGCATGCGGGCATCCGGGGTGCGCTGGAGACCGGCATCACGCATGGCGGCACAACGTTTGGCCGACACCGCGATATTTATGATGAGGCCGGAACCAACCTGGAACACGTCGAGGTCTACCAACATACCGGCCAACCCTGCCCCCGCTGCGGAACGCCGATTCAGCGCATCGTCGTCACCCAGCGTGGCACGCACTTCTGCCCCAACTGCCAGCCGCTGGGAAACGTGAGTCATGGAAATGCGCCAACGGATGCGTCGGAACACCTGGTACGCTCCAACAAGCTGAAAGCGTCAGGTACACATGTCCGCTAGCAAAATGCACGACGATGAAGTGCATACCGACGCATCACTTGTGCGTCGGTTGCTCACAGCGCAGTTTCCCCAGTGGGCGGAACTGCCCATCGCGCCAGTTCCCTCCGCCGGGACCGACAACGCGCTCTATCGGCTGGGCGAGAACATGGTCGTGCGGCTGCCTCGCATTGACTGGGCCGTTGCGGATGTGGAGAAAGAGCAACGCTGGCTGCCGCGACTTGCTCCACACCTGCCGCTGGCCATCCCTATGCCACTCGCGCTGGGAGCGCCGGGCGAAGGCTATCCCTGGCGATGGTCCATCTACCGCTGGCTCACCGGCGAGAACGCTACCGTCGCACGGATAGCCGACCAGGATCGGGCGGCGCGTGATCTGGCGCAGTTCACCACGGCCTTGCGCCAGATCGCTACCAAGGACTGGCCGCTCCCTGAGCCACCAGTCGCGTCACGTGGCGTACCGCTTGCCACGCGCGATGCTGAGACTCGCGCGGCAACTGCCTCACTGGAAGGCGCGCTCGATACCGACGCAGTGAGCGCCGCATGGGAGGCAGCCCTGAAAGCGCCCGCATGGAATGGTCCGCCTGTCTGGATTCATGGCGACCTCTCCCCACTCAACCTGCTTGTTGAGCAGGGCCGGATCAGCGCCGTGATAGACTTCGGCGCGCTGGGGGTAGGTGAACCCGCCTGCGACCTGATGCCCGCATGGAACTTCTTCTCCGCTCAGACCCGGCGTGTCTTCCGTGCGGCGCTGGCGGTTGACGATGCGACATGGGCGCGCGGTCGCGGCTGGGCGCTCTCCATCGGACTGATCGCGCTGCCCTACTACCAGCACACCAACCCTGTCCTCGCCAACATCGCCCGACGCGCCATCGCCGAAGTCCTAGCTGATGAGGCATGAAGATCGGCAGCCTGGCGGCGAATAGTCTCCCACTCACGCAGGCGTGGCCCTTGTGGCGATAGCCCAGAGGCGTGGCTTTAGTCGCTGGCCGACCCCACCCGCTGGCCAGTTCACGCCCAGCGCGCAAGCCCCGTCTCCAGTGGCGAGGTCAGCCCTGCATGATGGGGAACGACGCGCACGCCATAGACCAGGCTGCCGTTGGCGTCGGGTGTGTACTGCGCCGTATAGCGCCGCGCTCCATCCGCTCCGGTTTTGGCGCCGCTCGCCGCCCCCATCTGGATCACCTGCCGGTCGCGTAGTATGCCGTTCTCATCACGCGCCTCCACCAGTTCCACACGCACATCGTCAGGCTTGAGCGCCCCAAGCCGCACATAGGCCGTTACGCGGAGCGGCTGACCCTGCGCAAGCTGTCCCTCACGCGGACCCTCCGCCTCGACGGCAACATTGCTCCACTCACGACGCAATCGCTCCGCCCAGCCGCTCAACTCACGGGCCAGCGCGTATGAGTCGCCGTCCATCTGCTGGCCCAGCTTCAGGGCAGGAATATACAGGTCGTCGGTATACTGCTTGACCATGCGCTTCATGCTGAAGGTGGGCGCCACCGTGCGGATCGCCTCCTTCATCACGGCCAGCCAGCCGCGCGGCAGGCCATCGTCGCCACGCGAATAGTAGAGCGGCACGATGGCGCGCTCCAGCGTTTCATAGAGCGCCAGCGCGTCGGCGTCGTCGCGGGTCTGGTCGTCCTGGTAGTCGCGCCGTTCGCCAATGGCCCAGCCGTTGTGGCCGTTGTAGCCTTCTTCCCACCAGCCGTCAATCACACTGCAATTGGGCAGCCCATTCAGGCTGGCCTTCTGGCCGCTGGTGCCGCTGGCCTCGTGCGGGCGGATCGGCGTATTGAGCCATACGTCGCAGCCGCTCACCAGGTGTCGCGCCATATCCATATCGTAGTCTTCGAGGAAGACGATCTTGCCCGCAAACTCCGGCTCACTGGCAAACTGATACACCTGGCGGATGAAGTCCTGTCCCGGCTGATCGGCGGGATGCGCCTTGCCCGCAAAGACGATCTGCACCGGACGGTCGGGATTGTTCAGTAGCCGGGACAGCCGCTCACGGTCGCGGAAGAGCAGCGTCGCGCGCTTATAGGTAGCGAAGCGCCGGGCAAACCCCAGCGTCAGCGCCCGTGGATCGAGTATCTGGTCCATCGCCGCTAGTGTCGCGCCGCTCTTGCCATGCCGCATCCCCTGCTGCTGAAGCCGCCGTCGCGCATAGGCGATCATCTGGTCCTTGAGCGCCTGATGAGTGGCCCAGAGTTCGGCAGCGGGGATCGCCGCGACATCGCGCCAGCGGTCGGGATCATCCAGATGCGCGTACCAGTCGGGGCCGAGATAGCGGCTATAGAGGTCGGCCATCTGCGGCGCCAGCCAGGTAGCGGTATGCACGCCATTGGTGATCGAGCCGATGGGAACCTCGCCGGTTTCGAGATCAGGCCAGAGGAACTGCCACATCTGACGCGACACATCGCCATGCAGACGGCTCACGCCGTTGCGTTGCGCCGCCATCCTGATCGCCAGCACCGTCATGCTATAGCCCGACCCCCATCCGGCGTCCTGACGGGCGAAGTCGAGGAAGCCGTCGCGGTCAAGCCGTAACTGCGGCCAGTAGTCGGCGAAGTAGCGTTCCACCAGATCGAAGGAAAAGACATCGTTGCCGGCGGCGACCGGCGTATGGGTGGTGAAAATCGCGTTGGCGGCGGCGATGCGACGGGCCACTTCAAAGCTGACATCCAGCCCGGCGATTAGCTCTCGGCAGCGCTCAAGCCCCAGGAATGCCGAGTGGCCTTCGTTCATATGCCAGACATTGGCGTCAATGTGCAGCGCCCGTAACGCCCGCACGCCGCCGATGCCCAGCATGATCTCCTGCGCGATGCGCATCTCGTGGTCGCCCGCATAGAGCCGCGCCGAGAGGTCGCGGTCGTTGGGCGCATTGAGGTCCACGTCGGTATCCATCAGGTAGAGCGGGATGCGCCCCACCTGAATGCGCCAGACTTTGGCGTAGACCTTGCGCCCTGGCAAATCCACATTGATCAGCACCTCGCGCCCCTGCGGATCGGTGGCCGGGCGGGCGGGCGCCTCGGAGAAGTTGAGCTTCTGGTAGATCGCCTCCTGGCGTCCCTCGCGGGTGATCTGCTGGCGGAAGTAGCCCTGGGGATAGAGAAAGCCAACGCCGACGAAGGGCAGGCCGAGATCGCTGGCCTCTTTGCAGTGATCGCCGGAGAGGATGCCCAGGCCACCGGAGTAGATCGGCAGCGACTCATGCAGGCCAAACTCGGCGGAGAAGTAGGCGATGGTCTTGCCCTTCGCCTCCGGGTGATGGGCGCTGAACCAGGTGGACTGCGGATTCATGTAGGCGTCGAATGCGGCCAGCACGGTATCATAGCGCGCCTGAAAGGCGCCATCGTCGGCCAGCGCCGTCAGCCGCGCGGGGTCGGCCTCGGCCAGTGTGCGGACGGCGTTATGCTCGGTGCGCGCCCACAGAGCAGGATCAATCGTCTCGTAGAGCGCCTGGGCGTCGGGTGTCCAGGTCCACCAGAGGTTGTAGGCTAGCTCGTGCAACCGCTCGATGCGCGGCGGAATCGTCGGGAAAACGGCCATGCGGCCAAGTATCTTCACGCGGGAAAGCTCCTCTATCGGGATATTTGCAGTACTGTTGCGTGTCTATCCATCCAGCGCCTTTGCCGAAGGACGTGTGCATGTTCATGCTTCGCATTCGTAATGGTATGGGAAGCGTAGAGAACACCTCCCCTTGTCCTAACGATTGTACATGATGTACTTGCACTTCCTGTCGTCAAGCATGGGGAAGTGACAATTGTCCCCTGCCTCATCTGCCTGAAACTAGGCCGTAAGCAGCGGCTTGTCGGCATTCACCATTGTGGGCCACACTTTGCATGAAGCGTTGTTCAGCTATGTAGCGAGAGGATTGGTGTCTCATGGAAGAGTCCCTGGTCCGTGGACTTGGCGTGCCTGGTTTGGAGCAAGTGAATGTGCCACAACTTGCAGTCTCGTCATGGGCAGAGACAGTGCGCCGAGCGCTCAAGCGCGCCAGGGACATTACAGATCAGCATCGGCTAAACCGTCAGCCCAACGGCTGGGAGTTGCATCGCTATGAATATGAACAGTTCTATAGCGGCTGGGGTCAAAAGTGGCGCAAAACCCGCGTGGATGACCGAAACGAGGGCCATCACGCAATGCCAGTTGGTCGCGTTGAAGTCAGATAGATTCAGGATTTCCTGGTAGGGCGGGGGGGACTCGAACCCCCACGCCGGGTTGGCCGGCAACGGATTTTAAGTCCGCTGTGTCTACCATTTCACCACCGCCCCAGATGGCCGCAGGCGCCTCGCAGTATGTCACTATCTTCCAAACAAAGCGCCTTTCGCCGCCCTCAGCATAGCACATCCGCCGCCGGGCAAGCCAGCCGGAGAGACACGCTATACTCGCCCACACCGACTGGCCGCGCCGCACAATGCCGCACACGCCGCCCATATGCCAGCCTGCGGCCTCCTTGCGCATTGCTCCTTGCTGCTGCGTTCCAGGACGCCGCTGGGCTATACTTCTAAGCACCTATCAGTAGCACACTATCTGTCGCCTGTCGGCTCTGCTGTAGAGTTGCTGTAGATAGGTGGCGCGGCAGGCGTCTGCCGGATGCCCCTACAGCGAATTACTGTGCAACACACCATGCCTTTCGAGGAGGTTTCTCTGTGGCCGAGAACGAGCCAGCTACCCCACACGACCAGCACATAACCAATCCCACAGCGCCCGCGCCACTACGCACGCGCATCACCGAACTGCTGGCCCTCCGCTACCCCATCGTGCAGGGTGGGCTGGCGCATCTGGCCTACTCTGGACTGGCGGCTGCCGTCTCGGCGGCGGGCGGACTTGGCCAGCTTGGCGTCGCCTGTTTCGCCACACCCGACGAACTGCGCGCCGACATCCACCGCCTGCGTGCGGCCACCACCGCGCCCTACGGCGTCAACTTCCCGCTGGGAATGCGGCCCATCGAGCCGTTCCTGGATGTGGCGTTGGAGGAAAACGCGCCCGTCATCACCATCACCGCGGGCAACCCCGAAGCGACGTTGCGGCGCATCCAGCACAGCGGTGTGGCGCCACTGCCGAAGACGATGGTGCTGGTGGCAGGGGTGCGCGCCGCCCGTAAGGCGCAAGACCTCGGCGCCGACGCAGTGATCGCCGTTGGCTATGAGGGCGGTGGACATCTGGGGCGCGACGACGTGAGCACACTGATCCTCACGCCACGCATCCTCGACACCATCACGATTCCTGTGCTGGCGAGCGGTGGCATGGTGGATGGGCGCGGGCTGGCAGCGGCGCTGGCGCTGGGCGCGGATGGCGTGGAGATGGGGACGCGCTTCATCGCCGTGCAGGAGTGCATCGCGCATCCGGCATATAAGGCGGCGCTGGTAGCGGCCACCGAGAACGACACCCTGGTGATCGAGCGCGCGATTGGGCGACCGGCCCGGGTGCTACGCGGCCCGATGGCGGAGCGCATTCTGACGCTGGAGGCGGACCTTGAGCGCAGTGGCGCCTCGCGTGAAGAGGCGCTCGTAGCGCTGCTCCCCTACATTCGGGGCGAGGTGAACATCAAGGCGGCTATCGAGGGCAAGCTGGATGAGGGGTTTGTCTGGGCTGGCCAGGGGATCGGCCTGATCGCCGACATCCCCACCGCCCGCGAACTGATCGAGCGCATGGTCCGCGAGGCGCAGGCGGCATTGCAACAGGCGTCGCAGACTTTCAAGAAGGAGTAATTTTGTCTCCCTCGCCTACCATGAGAAGGTTGAGGTGAGGGCATATAACAAGGGCCTGACGGGGAGTGATCGTCAGGCCCTTTGCTTCACCGTAGCGGCGCGCTGGGCGTCGCAGCCGGTTTACTTCTTGCCGCCCGTTGCTTTCGGGGCGGCGGCTTTGGCTGCCGCGACTTTCGGAGCCGCAACGGTTTTGGAACCCTCAACGGCGTCGCTCAGTTCCTTGCCGGGGCTGAACTTGACGCGCTTGCGGGCAGGCACGTTGATCTTCTCGCGGGTCTGGGGATTGACGCGCACGCTGGGAGCGGTGTCTTTGACGGCGAACTTGCCGAAGCCCACCAGGCTGACCGCATCACCCTCCTGGAGCGCCTCTTGAATGGTCTCCAGAACGGCGTTGACGAAGACAGTGCTCTCCTTCACGCTCTTCTGGGACTTCGTCGCCACACGCTTGATCAACTCTGTGCGACCAACTGGCATGAGTGTATCCTCCTCGGCGTTGGCGTCTTACGCTCTCACGTAGCGAAGGGTCGCCAGCGCATCTCAATTGCAGTAACAAAACAATACAACGTTGTGAGCCGCTCACTCCCAAGCGTAACGCCCACTTCTGTCACAAACTTGCTAGGCGCAAGTGTAGCACGCGCCTGGCCTGGCGACAAGCGCTCATGACAAATTGGCGATCATCACGGCTCTTGCAGTCGCCTATTATTGTCATGTTCAGTAGTCTGGACGCATCAGAAGGGCCAAGAATTACGGATTTCAGCGGGTTTGTCGCGTTGTGGGACGATTCTAGGCCATTCCAACGTGACCTACTGGAACAGGGGTACTAAAGTCCTACGCCATCGCTGGCGCTGCCGACGTTGGCGCCCCATCAGTGAGTCATCCATCCCTCACAGTGGCAGTCGAGTACCCCAAATTGCGCAACGCTTAGCAGACAGCATTAGACAGCATCAGACAACATCAGTTTGCGCAATAGCGCCGCGGCCCGTCCTGTTCGCTGCGATCAGCCTTGCCTGCCAGATACAGGTATTCCAGATGAGCGAGTGTCTCCACCAGCGCAAAGCGTTCGTCGTCGCGTGTATGCAGCCGCCCGCCGAAGAGCGCGCGGGCCACGGTGGCGCCATCCACGCCATCACGTGTTTGCCGCTGACCCGACGCCTCGGTCAGCAGGCGCGCGACGGTGGCGCTACGTTCCTCATGGTGGCGCCGCAATTCATCCACCCGCTGCGCCAGCGCCGCAAAGGGCAGGCCGTGGCCGGGGAGCGTCAGTCGCGCAGGCAGATCGCGCACCAGCCCCAGTGAGGCGTAGTAGTCGCCCAGCGGATTCGGGCGCGCATGAGGATAGAGGCCGATGTTCGGGGTGATGCGCGGCAGAATGTGGTCGCCCGCGAAGAACAGGCCGTCCTCACGCAGCAAACACAGGTGATGGTCGGCATGCCCCGGCGTCCAGTAGACATGATAGCTCCAGCGACCCAGGCGCAGGTCTTGTCCCTCGGCCACCGGATGGATCGCCGCGCGCGGCGGCAGGCGAATGGGCAACATCGGCGTGGCGGTCGCGTTCTCAGCCCCCCCAGTGCCAGCGCCGACAAAGCTAGTACCCACGCCAGTATCCAGGCTAGCCTCGGTAGGCGCCAGACCGTTGCTTGCGTACCAATCCGCCAGTCGCGCGACGGCGCCATCAAAGCCGCGATCCCAAACGGTGTAGAGCGTCTCGGCCTCGTCGGGCAGCATGTAGATCGGCGCGCCCGACTTGGCATGGATGCGGTGCGCAATGCCGATGTGGTCGGGATGGGCATGCGTGAGGACCAGCGCGCTGATCGCTTCGAGCGGAACGCCCGCCATCGCCAGGCCTGCCCGTAGCGCCGTCTCATCAGCCCGCAGGCCCAGGCCGCT
>JBDTAI010000208.1:0-5017 GCA_039924685.1 Ktedonobacterales bacterium | reverse complement strand
GCTACCCCGACGTGCCGGTGATCCTCGACGCCAAGCGCGGCGACATCGGCAGCACCAGCGCCGCCTATGCCACCGCCGCCTTCGATGTCTGTGGCGCCGACGCCATCACCCTTCAGCCCTATCTGGGCTACGACGCCATCGCACCCTTCATCGAGCGCGCCGACCGGGGCATGTTCATCGTCTGCCGCACATCGAATCAAGGCAGCGACGAGGTGCAGGGTCTCTTCGCCGCGCGCGCGCCTGAACCGACCGGCAATGTGCGCGACCCCGACGATCCCACGGCGCCAGAGCCGCTCTATCTGCAAGTGGCGCGACTGGTGGCGCGTGACTGGAACCATGCTGGCAACTGTGGGCTGGTGGTCGGCGCAACCTATCCCGAAGAGTTGGGGGCGGTGCGGGCGCTGGTCGGCGATATGCCGATCCTTGTGCCAGGCGTTGGCGTGCAGGGTGGCGACCTTGAAGGCGTAGTACGTCTGGGGCTTGACAGCCTGCATACAGGGCTGCTGATCAGCCTGTCGCGTAGCGTGCTCTACGCCTCCGCAGACCACGACTTCGCCTACGCCGCGCGCCGTGAGGTGATGCGCGTCGCTGAGGAGGTTGAGCGTTATCGTCGGTAAATGGCACTAGTGTGTGGCACTAGTGTGGCAATGTACAGGAGTGTGGCTGTGGCTGAGAATGCAGGGCAGGTGGGCATGTCTACGAGCGAGCAGGGCGAATTGACGGCAACCCAGCGCACATTTGCCGATCAGTTGCTAAAGTGCGGCGCCGTGAAGTTTGGCGCCTTCCGACTGAAGCTGCACGAGACGCGCCCCGATGCGCCGCTCTCGCCGCTCTATGTGGACCTGCGGGTGCTGCAATCCTTCCCAGATGCGATGGATGCTGCGGTGGCGACGCTTCATGAAGTGATCGCCGCGCATGGACTGACATTCAGCCGCTATGCAGGCATCCCGATGGCGGCGACGCCGTTCGTGGCCGTCCTCTCGCACCGCACGCGCATCCCGATGATCACACCGCGCGAAGCCAAGACACACGGCGACGCTGCCACCATCAACGGCGCCTTCACACCCGGCGAGACCGTGCTGGCGATTGACGACGTGGTGACGCACGCCGACAGCAAGCTCGAAACAATTCGCACGCTGGAGGCTAACGGCTTGCGCGTGCGCGATGTGGCCGTGCTGGTGGACCGTGAGCAGGGTGGCCCCGCGCAGATCGCGGCGGCGGGCTACATGTTGCATGCGGCGCTCACCCTCAGCCAATTGCTCGATTACTGGCTCGCAAGTGGCGGCATTGACCGCGAACAGTATGAGCATGTGAAAGCCTACCAGCAGACCGTTCATGTGTAACGGAGCTTTCCGAACCATCTCCCGCCCACGCAGGCGGGCTTCGTGGCGCGCAAGCGCCCAGAGGCGCGGGTGTACTCGCTGGCCGGATCGTGAGTTGCGCGCATGATCTATCGTCGCGTGTTGCGTCCAGCGCTGTTTGGCGCGTTCGGACGCGATCCCGAAGCCATCCATGAGCGCATGCTGGGGGCGCTGGCGCTGATCACCCGCTCGCCTGCGCTCACTCGCGCTTTATCGCTGGCCTGCGACCTGCTCTATAGCGTCCCCAACGGTCCGGCGCGTGAAGTGTATGGGCTGCGCTTCCCGCATCCTGTCGGGCTGGCGGCAGGCTTTGACAAGAACGCCGTCGCCGTGCCTGCGCTGGCGGCGCTGGGCTTCGGTTTCATAGAGGTTGGCACGATCACGCTTCATCCGCAGCCGGGCAACCCACGTCCGCGCCTCTTTCGGCTGCCACAGGACGAGGCGCTGATCAACCGCATGGGCTTCAATAACGCCGGAGCGGAGGCCGTCGCCGCGCGCCTTGCGCGTCTGCCGCAGCTCGCCATCCCGGTTGGCATCAGCCTAGGTAAATCGAAGGTGACGCCGCTGGATGAGGCAGTTGACGACTACCTCGGCGCGCTCGAACGGCTCTACGCCGCTGGCGATTACTTCGCCGTCAACATCAGTTCGCCCAACACGCCGGGGCTGCGCGCCTTGCAGGAACACGACAGGCTCGATGCGCTGCTGGCCGCGCTGATCGCCCGCCTGCATGCGCTCGCCGAGGCCGAGGGACGCGCCGCGCCGAAGCCGCTGCTGGTAAAAGTGGCGCCCGACCTCGACGACGCCGGTTTGGCGCAGGTGGTGGATGTCTGTCTGGCGCGTGGCGCAGGTGGCCTGATCGCCATCAACACGACGATCACCCGCGCGGGCTTGCATGCGCCCCAGGCGTTGCAGGCGGAAGCTGGTGGACTGAGCGGACGCCCGATTCATGCGCGCGCGGTGGAGGTGGTGCAGCGGCTACACACACTGGCCGGCGACCGGCTGCCGATCATGGGGTGTGGCGGCGTCTTCTGTGCCGACGATGCGCGCCGTCTGCTCGATGCGGGCGCATCGCTGATCCAGCTCTATACCGGCTTCATCTATGAAGGACCGGGGATCGCGCGTCACATCGCCCGCATGATAGACGCTGCTGCGCCACCCATAGGCGCCCCTGCGATACCAGCTACCTGAATGCGCTATAGCCACCCCAGTGGCTTGCACAAGCGCGTATACTGGAAGCGCCGCTATGGCAGAGTAGCGTATATCCCACGTAGCCAGTGTAGCCAGTGTAGCCAGTGTAGCCAGTG
The DNA here is from genome assembly GCA_039924685.1 of Ktedonobacterales bacterium. Taxonomy (GTDB): domain Bacteria; phylum Chloroflexota; class Ktedonobacteria; order Ktedonobacterales; family JADMIN01; genus JBDTAI01. The sequence goes on along the minus strand of JBDTAI010000208.1, from coordinate 2,352 downwards.
ATGTTGCGGGTAGTGGCATGATTTCGAGCGTGTGTTCAAGCGTGTTCAAGCGTGTTCAGGCAGGGCGAGGCAGGGTGAAAGGCGGACGGTGATGTCGTCAGAGCGGGGCAATCAACAGCCGCCCTTCGGTGGGTCTTCCGGGTCGTCCTATGCGCCGGATAGTAGCGGCGGCTATGAGGCAAATGAAGACTACGGCGACTACGGCGACTACGGCAATTATAGCGGCGCGAACGCCGCGAACGGGAGTTACGCCAATCAACCTCAGTCGGCGGCGCCCCAGCGTGGTCCCCTCAGCAGGCGCATCGCCGCGCAGCAGAATAGCCAGCCGCCAGCGTCCGCCCCATCCACAGGAACCTACGACATCTATGGAAACTATGTGGACTATGGAAATCATGCCGCCTATAGTCCACCAGATGGTACACCGGGCGGCTACCCCGTGAATGAGGCCGACCTCTGGCGCAATGGGCAGCAGATGACGGCTGGCGCGCGCGCCACACCCCAACTCCCGGCGCCGCTGCTTCCTCCATCCCAATTCCCAGCCAACGCCCCTGCGTTGCCGGTTGCCCTGACCCCCCAGGCAGGCAATCAGGGCATCGGTGAACAGGCGGCGCTGCTTCAGGCAAGCCTGCGCGAGTATGACCGGATGGAGCGTGAGGTGGGCGAGTTGACGATGCTGGTGCGCCAAACCAGCGTCGAGGCAGAACAGTTGGCGCAACGCAAGACGATCATCGCCGCCCAGGTGCGCGAGATGGATGGGCGCATCGAGACCTACTCACGCACCGAGATCCGCGACAGCTATCGCCACGCCGCCGAGGCCGAGATGCGCGCCTTCATGATCGCCGAGCAGCGTGAGCAGTTGCAGGCCAAGCTCCAGGCATACGAGCGCTATAAAGATCATCTGCGGCGCACGATTGACTTCCTGCGGCTGTTGCCTGCCGCCATATCCGCTGCACTCTCAGCAGCGCAATCCGTGGCGCAATCTGCCACCACGCTAACGGCTCCCGCTGTCGTCACTCCGCCACGTCTGTCGCAACCGGCGCAGCAAGCGCAACCGACGCCACGCGTTCAGCCACTTCAGACGCCACAGCAACCAACAGGTGATCAGCCGCCGACAGTGTTTATTGAGACCGGCGAGGATGTGACGACCTTCCTGGGTCCACTACCACCCGCGCCAGGTGCGGCGCCCGGACCATCCAGGCCGCCTGCATCCACCACGCCGTCGGCGCCGAACGCTCCCACTGGTCCATCCGTTCCAGCAAACCCTGCGAATCATACGCAGGATGTCTCTAGTGTCAGCGGCACGAGGGGCGACGCTCTGGCACAGGCAATTCACACGCAGGAGGTGTTGCGACAGCGTCTCGCCCAACGGCTGCATGACGGCCCAGCGCAGGCATTGGCCAATGTGGTGCTGGCGACGGAGATGTGTGAGCGGTTGATCCAGACGGAGCCAGAGCAGCCTGCCCGCGCACTCGAGGAGCTGGGACGCCTCAAAGAGCAGGTGAACGCAGCGCTGCAAGAGACACGCAAGTTCATCTTCGAACTGCGCCCGATGGCGCTTGACGATCTGGGACTGGTGGCCGCGCTACGGCGCTATACGGCGGGGATCGCCAGCCAGTCTGGCGTAGATATGATGGTGAACGCGCCCAACGGTGAGCCGCGTCTGCCGCCGGAGATCAGTTCGGCGCTCTTCCGCATCGCCCAGGAGGCGCTGATGAACGCGGTGGCGCATGGACATGCCCGTCATGCGCTGGTGACGGTGCTGCTGCATCAACACCATGTGCTGCTGCTGGTTGACGACGACGGCGGCGGCTTCGATGTGGAGCAGGCGATAGCCTGGGCTGCCATTCGCCACAGCACGGGCATCACAGGGATGCAGGAGCGCGCAGAGATGCTCCACGGTTCACTACGCATCCAGAGCGAACGCGGACGCGGCAGCCGTGTGGAGGTGATGGCGCCGCTGACAGGCCCTGCTGGTTCCGTCGGCTCAGTCGGTTCCGCTGGCCAGCCATAGATTGCCAGCCATAGATTGCCAGCCATGAGAGCGCAATCAGCACTATGGGCGCCTCCTGTCATCCAACGTTCGACGTTACCCTGACCGCCCGTTTGCGTTTGGCATCATAGTGGCATGATCACTGGTCTCGGTGTGCGCCTCCACTGGCCGGAGCAAGCACAGCCGAACGGGCTATCCCCTCTTGCCTGATAGGGGGATTACCGCTATACTGTTAGCCATCTCGATCAGCCATCTCGGTCAGCCATCTCGTCGCGCACTGACCTGGCGAGTACGCTCACTTTGTTTTGCAGATTGTTTGCAGAGCCAGGCGCTCTGCCTGTTATGCCTGAGTACGCCAGTAG
>JBDTAI010000207.1:0-7370 GCA_039924685.1 Ktedonobacterales bacterium | reverse complement strand
AAGTCGCGGTCGGCGATCCGCAGTGTCCCCACACCAGCGCGAGCAAGGTTGTTGGCGAGGCCGGTTCCCAGCGCGCCACAGCCAACGATCAGCACACACGCCCGCCCCAGTTGCTCCTGCCCCGCCCGCCCGATGCCAGGGAACAGCGTCTGGCGCGAGTAGCGGTCGGCGGCGCCCAGCCCATCGTTGCTCGCCGTATGTGTTGTATCCGCCACCGGTTTCGTCTGCTTGCCCATATCCATATCCATGTCCTCTGTTCTGCGTGTAGACGCTGCTCCAGCCTGCCCATGCGTACATTGTACGTTATTGTACGTGATAGACACTTCTGGATGATGGGTGGATGAACCGGCATATAACGCCTGTTCTATAGCCCGTTCGGCTGTTTGATGTGGTATTTTCGTCTATCTGCCAGGACACGATGCGCATAGTATGATAGAATCGGGCGCAAATACACAATCCAAATACACAATCAAGGGGTAACAGGTGGCTGGCTGGCGATCAGTAGCACACGGCGCGGGCAGGATGCCTGCCGCAACAAGCGAAGATGCCTGCGGACGAGGCGCATCTGGCTTCGTCTATCATGGTATGGTGAGCAACTATTGAGCAGTGGTGAGCGATAGTATGGCTGGGCGGGGGTATGTGGTGATGGCAGGGCACACGATAGAAACGTCGATAGACGCAGCAGAAACGCTCGACCCTATAGTGGGCATCGCGGCGCACAAAAAGGTGCTGGTGATTGACGATAATCCAACTATCGTCGAGTTGATCCGCCATGCTGTGCGCATGCAGGGCAAGTATGACGTGGTGGTGGCCTACGACGGCGTGCAGGGCCTGGAACGCTTCCATAGCGAGCATCCCGACTGTGTGATCGTTGATGTGCGCATGCCGCGTATGGATGGCTATCAGGTGGTGCGCTGCATCCGCGGCGACGGCGCCTCGGCGCATACGCCGCTGATCATTCTCAGCGCCATGCTCGAAGAAGATGAGCAATTGACAGGCATTCTCTCCGGCGTTGATGAATATCTCGCCAAGCCCTTCAAGCCTAGCGTACTCTGCGCCACGCTCGAGCGCGTGATGCAGATCACACCGACCGAGCGCGAGCAGCGCATCGAACGGCTGGCAGCGGAAGAGTTCGATGATTCAAGTCGCCCATGATCTCGTGTGATCTGGTGTGATCTCGTGCTCATCTGGTGTATGCCTGCCTGCCAGACTGGTAGAGCATCTGCGTAGCTGGCACATACGCCCTCCACACGATGCGATCCTGTCCCCTCAACGCCAAACGTGGGATAGATGCTTCGGTTTGACGGCGTGATGCGTTATGCTATAGTGAAAGCGGAAACCGCCTGTCAGATGGAGAGCGATAGCGGCTTCACAGTAGCGTTGGCGCCGCTTGGTTGCGTGCCAACCGCGTCGTGATGATGTCGTGATGATGTCGTGATGATGTCTCGCGCAAGAGCCAGGGGGTGGTTGACGTGGTGGCGGAAAGAATAATCGAGGTTCCCATGCAGGAACAGCGCATGAGCATACTCGTCGTCGAAGGAAGCGCCGCTGCGCAGGAGCATCTACGTGCGGCGCTTGGCGAGTATTACAGCCTCTCATTTGCCAATGGCCAGGCCGAAGCCCTGCTGGCGATACGCAATACGCTCCCTGATCTGTTGGTGACGGAGCTTGACCTTGCCGATGGCGATGGCTTTGATCTCTGCGCCCATGTGCGCGCACAACCGCGCATGCAGCGATTGCCGATCATGGTGCTGACAGGCCGCTCCGCCATTCAGGATAAAGTGGCGGGCTTTGAGGCGGGCGCCGACGACTATGTTGTCAAGCCCTTCGATCACCGCCTCTTCCATGCGCGTGTGCGTCTGCTCTATCGCATCAAGAGCATGGAGAAACCGGCGTAGCCTCACTCCTGGCCCCTCGCGGGCGAGACGAGAGCGATCAACAGGGCGCTTGCATAGATGCAAGCGCCCTGTTGTAGTGAACGAGAAAAATTGCGCGCTATTCGCCGAGTTCCTGCTCTTGCGGTTCGGGGCGATGGCGGCGACCGCCACGCTGATGGTGCAACTCGACCACCCGCAGGCGGCCAATCGCGCGCTCCAGCTCGGCTGCCGCTGCGGCTTGCGAGGTGGCGTCACCCGCGCCACGCTCCACCAGCGATTGTGCGCGGCGACGGGCCTCAGCGGCGCCTGCCTCGTCAATCTCGCTGGCGCGTTCGGCGTCATCGGCCAGGATCGTCACGACGTTGTTGTTGACCTCCAGAAAGCCGCCCGCGACGAAGATACCTTCATCCACCCCACCTGAACGTATCCGCAGTTCACCCAGCGCCAGCGTGGTCAGCAGCGGCGCGTGACGTGGCAGAATGCCAAGCTGCCCCTCACTGCCCGGCGCGATCACCATATCCGCCTCATCGTCGAAGATGCGCCGTTGCGCTGTGACGATGGTAACATGCAGCATAGGTCGCTGTGCCATACGAAGCCTCCTTCAGCAGATGCGCTGCCCAGCGCCTGGTCGCTCTCAGCCCTGAAAGGCTAGAGCACGGTCGGATCGGGACTGAAGTCCCTGTATCTCGCTCCGGCCACAGGCACTAGGCCTCGCCCTTCTCGGCGGCGGCCAGCACGTCGTCAATCGAGCCAGCCATATAGAAGTAGACCTCGGAGATGTTGTCGTGCTTGCCTTCGAGAATCTCCTTGAAGCCGCGAATCGTCTCGGCCAGCGGCACCGTGCGCCCAGGGCGACCAGTGAACGCCTCGCCGACGTTGAACGGCTGCGAGAAGAACTGCTCGATCTTGCGTGCGCGCGAGACGGTCTGCTTGTCCTCGTCGGAGAGTTCGTCTACGCCCAGGATGGCGATGATGTCCTGCAGGTCCTTGTAGCGCTGCAAGACGCGCTTGACATCCTGCGCCACGTCGTAGTGTTCCTGGCCGACGATGTTCGGGTCGAGGATGCGGCTGGTCGAGGCCAGCGGGTCCACGGCGGGGAACAAGCCACGCGAGGCCAGCGCCCGCTCCAGCACGATGGTGGAGTCGAGGTGCGCGAAGGTCGCCGCTGGCGCGGGATCGGTGTAGTCGTCGGCAGGCACGTACACCGCCTGCATCGAGGTGATCGATCCCTTCTTGGTGGAGGTGATGCGCTCCTGCAACTGGCCCATCTCTTCAGCCAGATTGGGCTGATAGCCCACGGCGGAGGGCATGCGGCCTAGCAACGCAGAGACCTCGGCGCCCGCCTGAGTGAACCTGAAGATGTTGTCAATGAAGAGCAGCACGTCGCGGCCTTCTTCATCACGGAAATACTCCGCCATCGTCAGCCCCGAAAGCGCCACACGCAGACGTGAGCCGGGCGGCTCGTTCATCTGCCCGAAGACCATCGCCAGGCTGTTCAACACACCAGCGGAGGTCATTTCTTCGTAGAGGTCGTTGCCCTCGCGGGTACGCTCGCCCACACCGGCGAAGACCGAGAGGCCCTCAGACACTTTGGCGATGTTGTTGATCAGTTCCTGGATGATCACCGTCTTGCCGGTGCCAGCGCCGCCGAAGGTGCCGATCTTGCCGCCGCGCATGAAGGGGGCGATCAGGTCAATCACCTTGATGCCTGTTGCCAGCACCTCGGTCTGGGTAGCCTGGTCCTCGAGGCCGGGCGCCGGGCGGTGAATCGGCAGGCGTGGTGAATCAGTGGGAGCGGGCTTGTTGTCCACCGGCTGACCCAGCACGTTGAAGATGCGTCCCAGTGTTCCCTTGCCCACCGGCACCGTGATCGGGCCGCCGGTGTCATACGCATCCTGGCCGCGCATCATGCCATCGGTCGGCCCCATGCCCACGCAGCGCACGACATTGTTGCCGAGCAACTGCTCCACCTCGAGCACCAGCGGATGATCCTGGCCGGTAATCTGTGTTTCGAGCGCGTTATAAATGGCGGGAAGCTGGTCGGGGGGGAACTCAACGTCCACCACGTTGCCCAGCACCTGCCGAACAGTGCCCTTTGTTCGTACTGCGGCTGTAGCCATCTGTCTGTATCTCCTGCCTCTCCCATAACAAAGGGAGGCGTGGTCAAGATTTTATCCGTCCGTGCTCCGGTACGTTAGTGCCGGGAGCGTCTACCTTATGAGAGCGCGTTAGCGCCTGAGACGATCTCCAGAATCTGGTTGGTGATCGCCGCCTGACGCGCCTTGTTGTAGGTCAGCGTCAGATCGGCGAGCAGGTCGTTGGCGTTATCGGTCGCATTGCGCATCGCCACCATCTGCGCCGAGTAGAAGCTGGCAATCGTTTCGAGCAACGGCTGATAGATCAGCGTTTCGAGATAGCGCGGCAGCAGTTCGGCGAAAATCGTCGTCGCGTCTGGCTCGAAGATGTATTGCGGCGGCGGTCCCTCAACCGCAATGCCCTCCGGCGGCTGCACCGGCAGCAATTGCAGCACGGTCGGCGTCTGCACCACCGTCGAGACATACCTCGGATAGACCAGCAGCGCCCGATCAACATCCTCGTTCAGATAGGCGTCAGTGATGGCGCGCGCGACCGCGCGCACGTTCGCCAGGCTGGGATTATCGCCCAGCTGCGTGAACTCGGCGAGAATCGGCTGGCGCGTGCGCACCAGAAAGTCGCGCCCCTTGCGCCCCACCACCACGAACGAGATCGGCAAGTTGGGATCGTTGTATTCGCGGCGCAGATCAAGCGCAAGCCGACCCGCGCGCCGGTTGATATTGCCCGGCAGCGCGCCCGCCAGACCGCGATCAGGCGAAAGCACCACAATGCCCACTTTGCGCACCGGACGCGACTGCATCAGCGGCAGGTCTTCCTGCCCCTCGGCCTGGCTCGCCAGCCGCGCCAGCAGCTTTTGCAACTGCTCGGCATAGGGACGCGATGCCAGCACCCGCTCCTGGGCGCGACGCATCTTGCTGCTCGCCACCATCTGCTGGGCGCGGGTGATCTGCGCGATGTTCTTCACCGAGCGGATGCGCAGCCGGATTTCACGCGTTGACGCCATACAAACCCTCCTGAGTCAACCTACCCTCATCTGACTTCCCCTTCCCTTGCAAGGGAAGGGGACCGAGAGGACAGGTCTAGCGCGGCGCCGACTTCTTGTATTCCGCAGTGGCCGTCTCAAGCTGCTTGAAGAGGTCATCGGGGATTTTCTTCTTGTTGGTGACGGTGGTATCGTAGATCGCCTTCACCAAATCGCTGTGGTTGGCGTCCATATAGCTATGGAACTGCGACTCCCACTCAGGAACTTTCTCGACCGGCACATCGTCGAGCATGCCCTTACTGGCGACGTAGATGATCATGATCTGATGCTCCACCGCCATCGGCTGGTATTGCTTCTGCTTCATGATCTCCTGTTGACGCTGGCCACGGTCAATTCTGGTCTTGGTCGCCTTATCGAGATCGGAGCCAAACTGCGCAAACGCCGCGAGGTCGCGGAACTGCGCCAGGTCCAGCTTCAGGGTACCAGCGACCTGTTTCATGCCAGGGGTCTGCGCGGCGCCACCCACGCGGCTCACCGAGATACCCACGTTCATGGCGGGGCGGATACCGGCGTTGAAGAGGTCGGACTCCAGGAATATCTGGCCATCCGTGATCGAGATCACATTGGTTGGGATGTAGGCCGATACGTCGTTGGCCTTTGTCTCGATCAGCGGCAGCGCCGTCAGCGAGCCACCGCCGTACTCGTCGCTCAGGCGGGCGGCGCGTTCCAGCAGGCGGCTGTGCAGATAGAACACATCACCCGGATACGCCTCGCGGCCCGGCGGGCGGCGGATGATCAACGACATATTGCGATAGGCGTCGGCGTGCTTGGAGAGGTCGTCATAGATCACCAGCGCGTCGCGTCCGCTCTCCATGATCTCCTCGCCCATCGCGCAGCCCGCATAGGGGGCCAGATACTTCAGTGGGGCCGGGTCTTCGGCGCCCGCATGCACGATGATGGTGTGTTCGAGCGCGCCATACTTGCGCAACGTCTCGCGGATGGTGGCCACCTGGAAGTTCTTCTGGCCGATGGAGACGTAGATGCAGATGAGGTTCTTGCCCTTCTGGTTGATGATCGTGTCGAGCGCCATCGCCGTTTTGCCGGTCTGGCGGTCGCCGATGATCAACTCGCGCTGGCCGCGCCCGATAGGGATCAGCGCGTCAATCACCTTCAGGCCCGTCTGCACCGGGGTATCCACCGGATGGCGGGTGATCACGCCGGGCGCCACGCGCTCCACCGGGCGGGTCCTGGTGGTAGCGATGGGGCCTGCGTCGTCGAGCGGCTGACCCAGCGGATTCACCACGCGGCCAATCAGCGCATCGCCCACTGGCACTTCGATGATGCGGCCCGTCGTGCGGACCTCATCATCCTCGTGGATCAGCGTGTAGTCGCCCAGCACTGGCACGGCCACCGAGTCCTCTTCGAGGTTGAAGGCGAGGCCCATCAGGCCGGTGCGGGGGAACTCGACGAGTTCCAGATAGCGCACGCCGGAGAGGCCATAGACACGGACGATACCGTCGGCGACCTCGATCACGGTCCCGACACTCACCATCGCGGCCTCGGTCGAGGCGCTATCAAAGTTTTGTATGCGATCACGTATGACTCGCGTAATCTCGTCCGCGATAGCCATAGCACTCTCCTAACGTTTCTGCGTGTATATCGTGCGCTTCTCCAGCCTGCGCAGGCATCAATCAAGGGACGTTAGTCCCCATGTCCCGCGCCCTGGCATTTCAATGCCGAGAGCGCGACGTTTGCTACCGCCGCCGCCCCTTGTTGTTGCGCTTGTTCGAGTGGTTCCCCTGACCGCCCTGACGTTGACCCGTGGTGGGCTGGCCGTTGGAGCGCGGGGCGACATGCACAGAGCCACCTGCGCTGCCCGAGCGCGGCGCCATCTCGGTCGCGCTGGTCGGCCCGTCGGATGATGGTGATGCAGGTTTACCACCATCGGCGCTGCCACCATTTACGGAGCCACCGCCCTGCACACCCTCACCAGGCGCGACGACGAACGGAGCGCCACCCACCGGACCGAGATCGGGAATGATCGGCAGGTCGGTGAAGCCATCGAGGCCGTCGTTCGGGCCACCGAAGCCACCCTGACGAATCTGCTCACGCAGCAGTTGCAACTTGCGTCGCACACTGCCGTCAACCAGCGTATCGCCGACGCGCGCAATCACCCCACCCAGAATGGATGGGTCCAGCCGCTCTTGCAGGATAATGCGTTTGCCGGTTATCGCCTGCAAATCGGCGGCAATGCGGACACGCATCTCGTCATCCAGCGGCATCGCCGTCGTCACCTGCGCCTGCGCCTGGCCGCGATAGTCGTCGTAGAGGCGGTCGAACTCCTCACGGACACGCGGCGCCAGACCCACCAGATTGCGTTTGGCGAGCAACAGCGCGAACTTGAGGGAATCGGGCTG
>JBDTAI010000206.1:0-9624 GCA_039924685.1 Ktedonobacterales bacterium | reverse complement strand
TATTGCCCCAGCCCGTGAGCAGAAAGACCAGTGCGATGAAGAACGGATACCCTGGCAGCCGCGCCGCATCCACAAGCTGGCCGTAGCTGGCGATATGGTGTGCGGCGTTGACATAGGCGATGGTATCGGGATCGGGTTGTGAGGCTGGCATGTGCGCGTAGTAGGTCGCCACCACGATGCTTGTGAGCAGCGCCACCAGCGCCCCAAAGGGCAGATAATAGCGATGTTCGCGCCAGTCCGCACGGATCACCGCAAGGAGGGGCCTCGCTCCCAGCTTCGTCCTACGGGCCACGCCTGCTCCGCTCCCTGTAGGTCGCTCCTCGCTCGTACAGGCGTCCCCTGCGTGCGGCGAGGAGCCAGAAGCAGGCGCGACGTTCCCGCTCTCTGCCGCACTCTCCTGCGAGGAGAGGGTTGGGGTGAGGTTGGGTGTCTCACCAATCACCACGTAGCTCCACTTCAAGCTCAAGCTCCACGTCGAACTGTTGGCGCACCGTGCGACGCGCCAGCGCCACCAGCGCCACCACATCCGCCGCCGAGGCGCCACCCAGGTTGACGATGAAATTGGCATGACGCGGCGAAATCTGCGCCCGCCCGATCTGCGTTCCCTTCAGCCCCACCGCCTCGATCAAGCGCCCCGAAAAGTCCCCCGGCGGATTCTTGAAGACCGAGCCCGCGCTGGGCTGAGGCGGCTGCGTCTCTTTGCGATGACGCTTATAGTCGGCCACGCGCTGCTGAATACGCGCCGGATCATCGTGGCGCAGCAGGAATGTGGCGCCAGTGATCATCTCGGTCGGTTCGATGGGCATACGCGGCGCTGCGGTTGGGCGCCCGTCGTCGTCAAAGATCACCCTCCGTGCCGCGCGAAAGCGACTGTGCCGGTAGGTGAGATCGAGTTCGTCCGTTGGTAATGTGCGCATCTCGGCCTGTCGGCTCTGGGCCACTCGGCTCGCTATGGCGCGCTTCTCGCCTGTCGGCTCGCGTGTCCCTGCCTCGGCGCGTGGCTCCTGTGGGGCGAACAGCACACGCACGCTTTCAAGTGTGTCGGCTGTGCAGGCGCCATGCGCACCCGCGTTGCTCACCACCGCGCCGCCGACCGTCCCCGGCACACCCGCGCCCCATTCAAGCCCGGCCCACCCCTGCGCCGCCAGTTGGTTGATCAGCTTGGGCAGGCTCACCCCTGCGCCCGCCGTCAGCCGAACGCGCTGTTCGTCGCCAGCATCGCCAGCATCCAGCGGCTCGATCCGCCAGTCGGCGTCGGCCATGCGCACCACAATACCTCGCGCGCCCGCGTCGGCGTAGAGCACGTTCGAGCCGTTGCCCACCAGCATCAGCGGGCAACCCTGTGTATGCGCCAGCGTGACGACCTGCGTCAGTTCGGCCTCGCTCGTCACAGTAACCCACATCTCGGCAGGACCGCCGACGCCAAAGGCGCCATGTCGCGCCAGCGACTCATCGCTCCGCGCGCGTGCGCCGAAGTGATCACGCAAGCGGGCGTATAGGGCTTCAGCATTGTATGCGCTGGTGGTGTCTTGGTTGGAGGTGGTTGTCATGAGGACATAGTTCCTTGTAGCCGGGTTGGCGCTGTATGTACCGTTCCTCTATCATCAAAGACGCAGCACGCCACATCCAGTATACAAGGTTTGCGTTGCGAGTCGCTGACAGGATATGCGCGGTAGCTCATCGTTTCCAGGCCGCCTAGGCGGCCTGCGTGGCCAACGGCCCCCAGGCGTGAGTTTACCTGCTGGCCCGACCGCTGGCCCACCACACCGATCAACTCGGCGGCAGATTGTAGGTGTACGACTTGGGGACGATCAGCACCTCATGATGCGTGAACATGCTGTCGAAGACGCTCCACGGCAGGTAGTGGATGTAGTATTCCGAGGAGTCCACGATGCTCACGCCCTGCGAGTCGCCGCCGACGATGATGAGGAAGTGGCCACCCGACAGGAAATGATAGTACCCATAGGTCACGCGCACATTGACGATGACCGGCAGGCCAAGCTGATTGGTGATGTAGAGCATCTGGTTGTTGGTGAGCGTAGTATAGAAGTCGGCGCGGAAGCCGTTCTTCTGGGCGGCGCGGGTGAAGCCGTGATAACTGAGCAGGCCACCGTTCGGGGAGATGTCGGGGACCATCTCGTCAATCATATGACCGATGGTGGCATTCGGCGCCCCATACGCCGTCAGCACCTCAGAGGTGACGGCGGCGCTACAGGCGGCGTCCCACCAGTCGTTGAACTGCTGGCTGGAGTCATAGAGGTCAGGGCGCTTGCCCTGTGTTTCGGGCCGCACCAGACTGGCAATTGCGCTGCCCGATGTCACCCCACCGGAGGTCTGGAAGTTCGCCAGCAGTGGCTGGGCCGGTTCGCCCATATGCCCCGTCGCGGAGAAGACTGCGATGACGAGCGCCGTGAGCGCCAGCGCCACGCGCACGATGGACCACGGGCTGCGCGCCGACTTCACCAGCGCCTGTGTCTGGCTGCGCACACGTGACCGCTGCATGGCCGCGATGGGTGGGCGGAAGGCGATCAGGTCGGGAACACTCTCGGTTGAGAGCGGCGTCAGCGCAGTGGAGGGTGTCAGGTCACGGCGGGCGGGCGCGTGTGCGCCATAACCAGCGGCGTCGCCATCGTCATAGTCAGGGTCATACGCAGGGTCATAGTCAGCGTCCGCGTTGTACCCATCATACCCATCGGCATACACGCTATCGTCGTTGTACGTCTCATCAGGGTTGCGCGTGGTGGGCGCAATCGCCGCTGCCAGCGTCAACGGACGCGCAGGTGTGCGCGCCCGTAAGCGCCGCCTATCACTGCTATCGCTGGCGCCCCACGCCGCGTCATGTTCGTCGTCAGCAGAGGCATAGAGGCTGGAATCGGTGTCCCAGGCATCTTTGGGCGTGTTGATGCGCGGATGCACACCACTGAGCAGTGTGCGATGTTTGCCGCTGGACGTATTGGCCTGGGGCGCTTTCGGCGCTCGTGGCCGTTTCGCGGTGCCACTGGTCCCGTTACGGGATGGACCAGCGCGATCAGGCGGATCATCGGGATTATATGCTGGTGTCGGATTCAACGACTGCGAGGGAACGGCGGGCATCACAGGAACCGAGGGCAGCGACAGCATTGGCGCCGGATCAGAAGCCACCGCGATACGCGCCTGCCGTACGCCTCTGGCTGAGCCATCACGCGGCATGCGCTGCCAGCGGCGGCGTTCATCGTCCATGCCGCTCTGTGGTTCTGGTCGCTGTGCGGGCGCATCGTAGTCGTCGTAGGCGTCTGCCATGCAATCAGGCTCCTCATCAACCGTGCATTTCAAGTAGCCAGGGCGCGGGGCATCAACTGCGCCGACAACCAGTGTTTCACATGTGTTTTCATAGGTCTGTGCTTTCGATGGTACACACCTTCCCATTGAACCGTCAAGCGCAGCGGCCCAATTGGTCTACCGAACGGCGCGGCCCACTGATGCGATCCCTCAGAGCGCGCTACCATGCGGTATGCTATACAGCGGTATGCTATAGAGCGGATCAGCACAGAATCGAGGGATATTTATATGCAGCCGCCGCCACAACGGCTGGTGATCGCTACCACCAACCCCCATAAAGTCGAGGAGTTCCGCGCGCTTCTGGCGGACCTGCCTTATACGCTGGTGAGCCTCACCGATCTGGGCGTGACGCTGGATGTCGAGGAGACCGGCGACACCTTCGCCGCCAACGCTATCCTCAAAGCGGTAGCCTATGCCGACATAACCGGACTGCCAACACTTGCCGACGACTCCGGCCTGGAGATTGACGCGCTGAATGGCGAGCCTGGCATCTACTCGGCACGCTGGGCAGGCGCGGATGTCACCTATGCGGAGCGGCATCGCATCCTGCTGGCGCGGCTGGCGGATGTTCCCCCTGAAGGACGCACCGCCCGCTATCGCTGCGCCATTGCCGTCGCCGAACCTGCCCCGCGTGGCCTCTCTGGCGTGGTGGAGGGAACGCTCGAAGGTCGCATCGCCGACGCGCCCGCCGGAACAGGTGGTTTCGGCTATGATCCGATCTTCTACGTGCCGGAGCAGGGGCGCACCGTCGGCCAGATGTCGGCGCAGGAGAAGCACCGCATCAGCCATCGCGCCCGCGCGGCGTCCAAAGCGCACGACCTGCTGGCGCATCTGGAACGTGGCGAATGAGGACAGGCAGCGCGCACAAAATATGAGACCGTTTTGGCGTCTCACTAGCCGTTCACCAGGCCGATATGCTACAATCAGTGAAGATATGGCCTGGTGAATCGAAGAAAATATGGCAATTGGACCAGGCCAATATGAGCGAAAACAGCCAGCCAATTGCCGTACAGCCCATCAGCGGCACGAGTGGGCAAACGTGAGACGGAGAAACACAGATGGCGACACAGCATGGCAAGAACGGTTCTAATGGCGCGGGCGGCGCGACCGGCACGACGCGGGTGAAGCGCAACTTCCCTGAGATGCTCAAGGGTGGCGTGATCATGGATGTGGTCAACGCCGAGCAGGCGAAGATCGCCGAAGAGTCGGGCGCCTCCGCCGTGATGGCGCTCGAGCGCGTCCCGGCGGACATCCGCGCACAGGGTGGCGTGGCGCGCATGAGCGATCCCGAACTGATCCTGGGCATCAAAGCGGCGGTAACGATTCCGGTGATGGCCAAGTGTCGTATCGGCCACTTCGTCGAGGCCGAGATCATTCAGGCGTTGGGCGTTGACTGCATTGACGAGTCCGAGGTGCTGACCCCTGCCGATGAGGCGTACCATGTCGCCAAAGAGCAGTTCTCGATCCCGTTCGTCTGTGGCGCGCGCGATCTGGGCGAGGCGCTGCGACGCATTGGTGAGGGTGCGGCGATGATCCGCAGCAAGGGTGAGGCTGGCACTGGCAATATCGTGGAGGCCGTGCGCCATCTGCGCGCCATCACCGACGGTATCCGCCGCCTGACAATCCTGCCCGAAGAGGAACTGATGGCCGAGGCGAAGAACCTGGGCGCTCCGTATGAGTTGGTGCGCGAGGTGCGCCAGCTTGGGCGGCTGCCGGTGGTGCTGTTCTGCGCGGGCGGCGTCGCCACTCCGGCGGATGCGGCGCTGGTGATGCGGCTCGGCGCCGATGGCGTCTTCGTCGGCTCCGGCATCTTCAAGTCCTCGGACCCACTGCGCACGGCCAAAGCTATCGTCAAGGCTACCACGCACTTTCAGGACCCACAGATTCTTGCCGAGGTTTCGCGTGGGCTAGGCGAGGCCATGCGTGGCATCGAACTCAAGACCATCCCCGCAGACGAACTGATGGCCGCGAGGGGCTGGTAGACCTTCTGGAGTTTTCTCCCAGCCTCGCCCTACGGGCCTCGCCTGCTCCGCTCTGTGTGGGTCGCTCCTTGCTCTCGCTCGCGCGGGTGTCCCCAGCGAAGGGGCAAGGAGCCAGAAACGGCGACCCCTGCCTCTGTCTCCCTCTCCACGCGGGAGAAGGTTGGGATGAGATCCACTTCGGCGCCAGAGATGCGTTACCCCCATCATGTGATGCGTTGACTTCACGTGATGGGGGTACGTGGTATGGATAGGCGCCGACAAGCACAGCATGAAGCCTGGAGCGGCGCAATCGGCCAGGATGTGCAGGATGTGACGGAGGAACAACCGTTGACGCCTGCCCCTTCTGCCCCTGCGCGGATGTTTTCCCAAACACTACATCTGGGCGCCCTGAGCTTCCACCGCCGGATGGGACAATCCGCCCGTCCTGCCTGGCGTCAGCTCGCATTTCACCCCCAATCCGCTTCGCAACGACAGCCTTATTCAATCGGCCCCACCCGGTGGCGCATGGTGATTGCCTCGCTCGTCACGGTGGCGCTGCTCGTCGCGCTCACATCCGGGATGCTCTGGCTGCTCTATGCTCCACTCTGGCAGGTTCACACTGTGCGTGTCGTCGGGACAAGTGATCCGGTGGTGATTGGCGCGATCCAGCGGCTGCCGCTCGCCACCTGCGACATCTTCCGCTGTGATACATCTGCGGCGGCCCGACGTGTAGAGGCGCTGCCCCAGGTGGCATTGGCCGAGGTCACGCCAGCGTATCCGAATACACTGGTGGTGACGGTGCGGCTGCGAACGCCCGCTCTGCTCTGGCGCAGCAGTGCTGCTGATCTCATTGTTGCAAGCGATGGTGTGGCGCTGGGCGATCCTGCCAGCGATCCCGCGCTGACCCGTGCGCCAGTGACCACAGTGGTAGAAAGCGGTGGAATAGGATCAGCGAGCCAGATCACACGTGACCTGCGTAAAAACGGGCGCATTGACTCAGCAATCGTCACAATGGCAACGCAGTTGCGAGAGGTAAATCGTGATGTCTTTGGCGGCGCGGGCGTTCTGCACTACGACGATGGCGAGGGTTTTACGTTGACGGCGCCTACTGGCCTGCATGTCATCTTTGGCACGCCTGCCGATGCCATGGCGACCTGGGTGGATGTGACCGCGCCATCGTCGGCGGCGGGGACGAGCGACCTGAACACTGCGGCCATGACAGCGTCGCAACCAGATGTTGTCACGCGGGCTGTGGCACTGCAACAGGCGGAACTGCGCGGCATACTGGCGTATCTGGGACAGCAGGGACAGCAAGCGACAGTGATTGATCTCCGTTGGGGGGCGCATCCCTATTATCGGCTGGCAGGAGCATGAGGTCCATGAAATCTCTGTGGGTGGGCAAGCAAAGTCATAATACGATAACGATGCCAGAGACGCTGCTGGCTGGTGTAGATATTGGCAGCGGCAAGATCGCTATCCTTGTCGCGGAGTTGGCCGAGAACGGCGATCTCACGCTGCTTTCTGCCACCGAGACGCCTGCGCATGGCGTGCGCCAGGGCGTGATCGCCAACATCGAGACGGCGACAGCGGCGCTTGGCGAGGCGCTGGAGCGCGCGGAATCCGCCAGCGGGCAGCGTATCAGTTCGGCGTTCTTCAGCCTGGGCGGGCGGCGCCTGCGCAGCCAGAATCTGGCTGGGGCGACGGCGATCACCCCCAGTGGCCGCGAGATCGCGCGTGACGACATCGGGCGCGCCATCGGCGCCGCCCGCGCTGCGCTACCCCAGGACGAGAAGCATGAGACGCTGCATGTCATCCCGCGCCGCTACACCGTGGACGACCTGGAAGGCGTGCATAATCCCATCGGCATGAGCGGCTTCGAGTTGGGCGTGGAGGCGCATATGGTGACGACCTCACGCGCCAGTGTGCAGAACTTGATGCGCTGCGCGCAAGGGACACGGCTTGAGGTAGAGGATATTGTGGCGGCGCCGCTGGCGGCGGGCGAGGGTATCGTCGGGCGGCGTAACGACGGGTTGAGCGTCGCCGTGGCTGATCTCGGCGCCGAAACGCTCAACCTTGCGGTCTATGCCGATGGCGCTATCTGGCGTAGCGAGTGTCTGCCAGTGGGCGGCGAGGATGTGACACGCGAACTGGCGCTGGAACTGCGCCTCTCGGTGGAGGTGGCCGAACAGCTCAAACGGCGCTTCGGTTCGTGCGATCCGCTTCAGATCGCGGAAGACGATCTGATCGAACTTGACCCCATTGGCTTCTCCAACGAACTGTTGCCGCGCCGCCTGCTGGCCGAACTGATTCAGCGGCGCGTGGGCGACTTCGCCGAGGCGTTGCGGGGGCCATTGGCAGAGGCGCGGCGGGCAGGCGTGCGCCCGGCGACGTTGCTGTTGACGGGCGGCGGCGCGGAACTGGTGGGGATCGACGACTTCCTGGCCGAGCGGCTTCAGATGCCAAGCCAGATTGCCCGCCCGCGTGGGCTTCACGGTATGTCCGCCGCGCTCGACCGCCCAGCGTTTGCAGTGGCGACCGGCCTGTTGCTGTGGGGGGCGCGACAGTGGCGGCGCACAGGGGCCAGCGCTGAAATGCCAGCGAAATTGCCACGCCTGTTGCAGCGCGTGCGCACAAAGGTGTTCACTGGATTGTTCTAATAAAGGCCACCTGCGTCGCTGTAGGTGTGTCGGGTGGACGCCCGCGCCTGTTGAAGTGACACAGCATGTGAGGGAAGGATATATGGCGATGGATGAGATGCAGCGCAGGGACGCCGACAACGCTATCTTCGGACTGCTGGCGCATCCCCAACCGCCGTATACAGGCGACGGGAGTGAGCAGCATGCCGCAACCGGCGCCGCTGCCGATGCCGCCAGTCTTCAGCGATCACCCAGCCCTACATTGCCACGACGTGAGGCGCTGGCGCGTTATCAACATGATCAGCCGCCACAGACAGTAACTGGTAACATGGCGCGGCTGCTGGCATTGGGGGTCGGTGGCGGCGGCTCAAACGCCATCAACCGCATGATCGAGGCGCGGACTAGCGGCGTGGAGTTCATCGCTGTCAACACCGATGCACAGGCGCTCGGTCAATCGCTGGCGCGGCAACGACTGCATATCGGCGAGGCGCTGACACGCGGCATGGGCGCGGGTGGCGATCCCACGGTGGGGCGGCAGGCGGCGGAAGAAAGCTATGCCGCCATCGTCGAAGCGGTGACGGGCGCCGAGATGGTCTTCATCACGGCTGGCATGGGTGGTGGCACCGGCACAGGGGCAAGCCCGCTGGTGGCCCAGGCGGCGCGTGAGGTAGGGGCGCTGACGGTGGCGATTGTCACCACGCCCTTCGCCTTTGAGCGGCGGCGCAAGCAGATCGCCGAGCAGGGACTGGCGGCGCTCCGCGACGTGGTTGACGCGCTGATCGTCGTGCCGAACGAGCGGCTGATGCAGCTTGTCGCGCAGGATACCAGCGTGTTCGCTGCCTATCGTATGGCGGATGATGTGGTGCGGCTGGGTGTGGAGGGCATCAGCGATCTGATCACGATCCCTGGCCTGATCAACCTCGATTTTGCCGACATCCGCGCCGTGATGGCCGATGCTGGTTCAGCGTATATGTCAATGGGCATGGCAAGTGGCGAGGATCGTGTTGAGGCTGCCGTGCGTATGGCGCTCGACAATCCACTGCTGGATGTGGACATCAGCGGCGCGCATGGGCTGATCTTCAACATCAGTGGCGGCGATGATCTCACGCTGCGCGAGGTAGGGCGGATTGCCGAACTACTGGGCGCAGCGGTCGCTCCCGACGCCAATCTGATCTTCGGCACAGTGCGCGATCCGCAGGCGGCAGGCGCGCTCAAGCTCACCGTTGTGGCGACCGGCTTCGAGCCGCGTGTGCTGCACAACCATCAGGTGTGGGGCGGGCCGCGTGGTGCGACTGTGGCGGCGCCTGTCAGCACACATATCTCCACCAATGGCACGCAGGTCAACCGCACGGCGCGCACACCCCAGTCGTCCCAGTCGTCGTCCCAGTCTGCGCGGACAGGGCAATCGGCGCCATCTGGCCAGGAATTGCGGGTCGAGCGCGTCTATGCGCCCTATATGCTGGAGGATATGGACGACGAGCCACCTGGAACCAGCGCCCAATCCAGCCAATTCAACTCATCCCGCCCATCTGGTCAATCGTATCGCGCCACTCCACGCCAAGTAACGGCACAGAGCAGCCCCGTTGCCCGCTCACAGTCAACCGGCGCAGCACATCCGATCCATCAGGACGCCCAGCGGCAGGGAGCGCCGTCCTCGCGTTCGAGAGTCCTCAATAGCCAGCCGACACCGCTCGAAAGCCGCGTTTATA
>JBDTAI010000205.1:0-4595 GCA_039924685.1 Ktedonobacterales bacterium | reverse complement strand
GTCACTCAAGATCACCGGACCAGGCGCCGCAATCCTCGATCCCACGCGCTCACAGGCGCCAGCGCCAGCCGCCACACCGCCCGATCACGGTCCCTTTGGCGCCGCTGCGCGTCAGCAGGAGCGCCAGCAGTGGCAGCATCAACAGCGCGCCCATGAGAGTGAGGACCATGAGGGTCATATGCCGCGCCCGATAGCGCCTGAGCAGCGAGCCAGCAATCCAGCGCATCCCGCCCAGCGCACAGGGACCCCTGCGCCGAAGCCTGGTCCAGGTCGCCCATCACGCGATGTGCGCCCACAGGCTGCCTCCCGCCCGCCACGCCCTGTGCGTTCAGCGCCTCCGCGGGCGCCCCTGCTGACCGATGAGTTGCGCGCGCAGATCGAGGCGCGCTACCTGGAACTGGCGCAGCCGGTCGAGTTCGACGGCATTCGCACTCAGATCGCCACCGAGTTGAATACGCCCAAGTCGCTGGTGAAGAAGGCCGTCGCCGATCTGCGCAAACGCATCCAGACGCCAAGCTGGTGGGAGTTGCGTTCCTACGATGGCTCCGCTGACCAGCTGGAGCGTATCCGCGCCGCCTATATGCCCCTGCTGCCTGTGCCGCCGGTAGGCGTTCACAAGCAACTCGCCACCACGTTGACCCTTGATGCGCGTTTAGTCTATCAGGGCATCCGCCGTATTCGCGCCGAACTGCACTTGCCGCAGTACAACGCCCCCGAAACGCATGGTCAGCAAGCAGATCAGGCGCCTGATCAGACAGCAGACGAGGCAACAAATCAGGTGGCTGACCAGACGCAACAGACGATGATGGAGGTTGGTTGACAATGGCGTTGGCATTGATTGTCCACGGTGGCGCGGGGGTGATCCCGCAGGAACGGCATGCGGCGGCGCAGGCGGGCGCGCAGGCGGCGGCATTGGCAGGTTGGCGCATCTTGCAGCAAGGCGGCAGTGCGCTCGATGCCGTGCAGGCGGCGATTATGGTGATGGAGGATCACCCAGGCTTCAACGCAGGAACTGGCGCCGTGCTGACGACGGATGGCCGCGCCCAGCTTGACGCGGGCCTGATGGATGGCGAGCGGCTCGACGTGGGCGCCGTCGCCAGTGTAGAGCGCATCAAGAATCCGATCCGGCTGGCGGGCGTGGTCCTGCGCAGTCCACATGTGCTGCTGGTGGGCGCAGGCGCCGAGCAGTTCGCCCAGGAATCGGGGATGGCGCTCTGCGATCCCGCTGAGTTGGTGACGCAGCGGCAATATGAACGCTGGCAGCATGGCTATCGTGAGGGCGACGACGTGCATCTGGGCGCTGCCACAAGTCAAGCGCAGGACGAGCGCGATAGCCTGCATGGCGTCGTGGCCTTCAGCGCCGCCAGCGAGACGAACGAGGCAGCGGAGATGACTGCCAGCAACGGCAAAAACGGCGCGCATGGCAAAACCAACGGACAGAAGCCAACATCCTCAGCACACCGCAAGCCTGTGGAGGAGACGGCGATCCACGCCGACGACACCAAGCACGGCACGGTAGGAGCAGTGGCAGTGGATATGCACGGCCATGTCGCGGCGGGCGCCTCGACAGGTGGGATCGCCGCCAAGCATCCGGGGCGCGTCGGCGATACCCCACTGGTAGGCTGCGGCTACTGCGCCGAAGACGGCCTGGGCGGCGTCTCAAGCACTGGCCACGGCGAGGACTTCATTCGCCTGTTGCTGGCGCGGCGGGCGCTCGATTATATTGCGCGTGGGGCCTCGGCGCAGGCGGCAGCCAATGCGGCGATCAAGCTGCTGGGTGAGCGTGTTGGCGGCTCTGGCGGCCTGATTTTGCTGGATGGGCAGGGGCGCGTCGGCTATGCGCGCAACACCCCCACGATGGCCCACGCCTACATCATCGAAGGCATGCGTGCGCCGCGCGCTGGCGTCTGATCTTACTCCTCTTGCGCTCGCCTGGAAGGTGAGGCTGGTTTGCCCTCCACCAGCACGGCAGCGGCGATGGACGAGACCACCGCCAGCGCCGCGCATAGCCACATCACCACCTGAAAGCCCGTGACGAACGCGCTGGTGATGGCGTGTGCCAGCGCCGTGTAGAGCGCGCCATGCGCCGTGCTGGGAACCTGCGCACCCGCCAGCCGACTGCGTTGCGCGTCGAGCAGGGCATGCGTGGCGGCATCCAGATGCAGCGGCGCAATGGCGGCGTCTAGCGATGCGTTGAAGACGGCCAGCAGCACCAGACTGAGCGCGGCGATGGCCACCAGGCTGGCGGTGCGCGCCACGGCGTTGTTCACGCCCGATGCCGCCCCCGCGTTATCGGTTCCGGCGGCGTTCATCACAGCGGTGGTCAGTGGCGGCGCGGTGATCACCATCCCCAGCCCCATCAGCAGCACTGCCGGAAAGACAGACAGCCAGTACGAGCCACCCGGAAGCAGCGCAAATAGCGCCAGCCCCGCAGCCGTGATCAGCGGACCGACCACCAGCGGCAATCTGGCGCCATAGCGGCTCACCAATCCGCCCGACCAGTGCGAGAGCGCGAACATCAGCAGCGCGAAGGGCAGGAAGGCCGCGCCCGCCGCTGTTGGCGAGTAGCCCTGCGCGCGGATCAGGTTGAAAGGCACGAGATATGTCACCACGCCCAGCGCGCCATAGAGCAGGAAGGTCAGCAGGTTGGCGCCGCTGAAGGTGGACGAGCGAAAGAGGCGCAAGGGCAGCATTGGCGCCGGACTGCGTTCTTCCAGCACCATGAAGGCGACCAGCGCGGCCACGCCGATGACGATCGAGATGATCACTAACGGCGCTCCCAGACCGATCAGCGAGGACTGGATCAGTCCAAAGACGATGCCGCCCAGGCCGAGTGTCGCCAGCGAAGCGCCCTGCCAGTCGAGCGGTCCGGTGTGCTGCGCCTCGCGGCTCTCCTGCACGCGCCAGAAGACAATCGCCAGCACGACAGCCGCCAGTGGCACATTGAGGAAGAAGATCGCGCGCCATGAAGCATACTGCACGAGCACGCCACCAATCACTGGCCCCAGTGCGGAGGTGAGCGCGGTGAAGCCTGACCATAGCCCGATGGCGCGTCCACGCTCCTCCGGCGGATAGGCGGCGCTGAGGATGGCGAGACTGCCCGGGGTGAGCAGCGCCCCACCGATGCCCTGCACGGCGCGCGCGGCGATCAGCCAGGTGATCGTCGGCGCAAAGCCACAGGCAATCGAGGCCAGCGTGAAGAGCACGATGCCCAGCGCAAATATCCGCTTGCGCCCGTACCTGTCGCCTAGCGAGCCACCAACGAGGATCAGCGCCGAGAGAAAGAGCGCATACGACTCGATCACCCACTGCGCATCCGCCGCCGAGGCCCGCAACTGCACCTGCAGCACCGGCAACGCCACATTCACCACCGTGCTATCTATAAACGCCATGCTGGAGCCGAGGATCGTCGCCACCAGCGCCCACTGCTTCGCCTGAAGTGTGATGCTGCGGGGATAACGCGTCGGTGGCGCGGTCAGCACAATGGCCTCATCGCAGGGTGGCTTCATCACCTGGGACACGCGGAACCTCATCTTTCCTGGGACATTCCCGGGTTGTTGGTTGATTGGATTTGGCTCGATGGATTACTTCATTACGTGAAGCTTTAGCTATAGCAATGTTGTACACTACTTTCATGTTCGCTGTCTAGCCGCCCAATCGGCCAGGCGCCAACCTGCCACTTCGCATGGCTCTTTCTAGCTTTTTGCGCGCTTGCATGCGCTTTGGAGTAGCTCAGAGTAGTTCGTTTGTAGCGGGGGATATGGCGCGAACGCCGCCGCGCATAGTAGTATGTATGCGTAGTGTACCGGACGTACTGGTGACACAGTAGCATTGGGGGCAGTGTGGCGGCGAATAGCACCAATCTGGCGGGCGATGGCAATCTTGGCGATCCGGGCGCTCTGGTGGTGGCGACGGGGGTATTCGATCTGCTGCATATCGGCCACTTGCGCTTTCTGGAGGCGGCGCGGCAGCTTGGCGACCGGCTGATTCTCGGCCTGGAGAGTGATGAGCGGGTGCGCCGCTGGAAGGGTCCCAAGCGCCCAATCCAAAGTGAGGACGACCGTGTGGCGCTGCTGCGGGCGTTGCGGGTGGTGGATGATGTCTTTGTGATCTCCGGCGAGCGCGTGGACCCCCCCTTCTATGCTGAACTGCTGGCGCCGCTGCATCCGCGCTACCTTGCCGTCACCGCCGATGATCCCTTCCTCGCCGAGAAGCGCGCCGCCATGCGCGATATTGGCGCCGAGTTGCGCGTGGTGACACCGCGCATCGAGAACTACTCCACCACCCGTCTCGTGCGCCTGCTGGGCCTCCCTTGATGGCGCTTCTACCATCCATCCCCATCCATCCCCATCCATCCCCATCCACACCCATTTGGTTACGCTCTGGGTTATGTCACTGGCTGGCTCGTTGTACATCACAAGCATCTGACGCCACCTGCCATCTCGCCACCCATCCACGGTTGCTTGACGTAAACACCGTACATGACGCATAATACAAGAACCGGCGGAGACAACGACGGGTCAATGGCGACTATGCGCGCGGGTGGCTGGGGCTACCTGCGCGTTTGTTTTTAGCTGCGACCGCTGGATGTCCAC
>JBDTAI010000204.1:0-7871 GCA_039924685.1 Ktedonobacterales bacterium | reverse complement strand
ACCCACGTCGTCGCGCAAATATTTTGGCGCCCTCGGCTTTATCGTGCTGGTGGCGGTCATCGTCGCGAGCGCCATCTTCCTGGTGCATGGGTTGGCCCGCCTGCCCGGAACAGTGAGCGCCAACGGCGCCGTTGGCGCCAACGGCGTCCCGACCGTCACCATCCACGAGAGCATCTTCCCCTTCGCGCCCTGCACCGATCCCGCGTTCGTCAAGACCCATCCACAGTATGCGCAATGCCCAGCCGGAGACAATACCGCGTGGGTGACGTACTCCGAGCCGAGCCTGTCGGTTCCGGCACATACGAAGGTGACGATGATCATCACCAACTATGTCCATCCGAACGTCCTGCACAACAACTTTTTCCTTCAGCCACAGGGGGTGATCGGCAATGTCGTCTACGTCAACGGACATGCCGAGAAGCAGGTGGACTCCACCCTCATCTCGCACACCTTCACGATCCACGCCATCGTCAGTACCAGCCAGGACTGGCTGCTGGTGAGCGCGCCGATAGCCGCCAATCCATTCTCATCGCATGACGCGGCGGGCATGGCGCTGCAACCGGCGGTGACGAGCTTTAGCTTCATGACCAACGGGCCAGGCGAATACATCTGGCAGTGCATCGCGCCGTGTGGCACGGGAACACTTGGCACTAGCGGCCCGATGTCCACCAAGGGCTTTATGTCTGGCGATGTGTTTGTGCGCTAGATGTCTTTCTGCATGAAGATCGCCACTTCCTGATAGCCAACGTTTTCATAGAGATGACGGGCTACAGCGTTGTAGCCGAAGACGTTGAGGCAGATGCGGGTGATGCCACGCGTCCGCATCTGATCTTCCAGTGCGGCGAGCGTCGCCCTGCCATAGCCTTTGCCGCGCTGCTCCGGATTCATCTCGATGTCATAGATGAACGCCTGCTGTTTCGCCACATTGTGGAATACCCAAAGCTTGCCCACATCGCCCGCCTGCGTGTCGGACGCATCTACGACGGTCCAGAAGAAATGATGGTCGGTGTGCAGCCCGTTGGGCAACAGGTCAGCCTGCTGGCGGCTGGCCTCGGCGCGCTCCTCTTCGAGCGGCGTATTACCAGCCTTCGCGCGATCCCGGGCATACTCCTCCCACATGACCTCTGACCAGGTGTTATACTCGTCGTCCGTCATGGGTTGCAGACGGATCGCCATGTGTGTATCTGTCATAGTTTCACTCCTCGCTTGTATTGCGCCCGCCGATCAGCCGCAGGTGATATAGTTTCGATAGCTCTTGCGATAGCTGTATTGTGTCATATGCGGCGCTCGTGAAGCGTCAGGTTCGTTTCGGATTCGTGTGCAGTGTTGCACTGTGCAAAGGAGTAACAGATGGCGCAACGCGAACGCGGCCAGAAACTTCGCTGCCGTGATGGCCATTTTGAGATGGCGGAGTTTGATCTGAAGCGGCAGGGTGACGGTTTCTGGATGTGGGTCGAGTGCGACTTCGACGGCCATGCGGGCGGCCACTGGCTGGCGCCCGATCCCGCCAATCCGGCGCAACTGGTACTGGTCACTGAACAACCGTATCACTGGCCCTCCGCCGTAGATGCCTTCGCCGCGCGCGACCGCTGGGAAGCCCAACAGGTGTAATGATGAAATGCTTGCCTGCGCAAAGACGGCTGATCAATCGGTAGGGGCGTGCGGTCGGTGGACGCCCGCGTAAGCGCGCACCCCTTGCCATTTGCTACGACAACACCCAAAAGGCTCAGACTTGGATTTGCCACCCGATCTGCGCGCCGCGCTCGATGAGACGCTGGCGCCCTACCCCCCGCGCGCACTGGCCGACGCGACCGATGACCTCTCGCGCCGCTATCGCACCAGCGCTGGTCCGCGTGCAGTTGCAGCGGGCGCATCTGCGATACAAGCGCCAGCGCCATCCTTCATCCGCTCGGACCTGAGCGCGGCGGCCTATGCGGCGTTTCGCCTGCCCGCTACCTATGCGGCAATCACAGCGGCGCTCACCCAGGCACGCAATCGTCGCCCCAACTGGCGCCCGCAGACGCTGCTCGACCTCGGCGCGGGATCCGGCTCGGCGCTGTGGGCCGCGCTCACCGTCTGGCCCGATCTCACACAGGCAACGCTGCTCGAACGCGATGTGCGCATGATCGCGCTGGGTCGTCGGCTGGCAGAGAGCGCATCCGCAGCGGTCATCCAGCGGGCGCAGTGGCGGCGCGGCGACATGACGGCGCTGGATGAGCTGTCAGCCGGGGACGGCTACGATCTCGTAACTGTAGGGTATGCGCTTGGCGAACTGCGGGCGCCTGAACGAGCAGCGTTGATCGAGCGGCTCTGGGAGTGTGTGGCTCCGGCGGGCGCGCTGGCACTGATCGAGCCGGGGACGCCGAGCGGCTATACACACATTCTTGCAGCGCGTGATGCGCTGATTGCAGCGGGCGCAACGGTGCTGGCGCCGTGTCCACACCATGCTCCCTGCCCGATGGCCGCAACGGACGACGTGGGAGGTTCACGCGATTGGTGTCACTTCGCCCAGCGATTGCCGCGCTCGCGGCTGCACCGGCAAGTGAAAGGCGGAGCGCTGGCCTATGAAGATGAGAAGTTCGCGTATGTGGTGGCGGCTCGTCTGCCGAAACAGGCTGAAGAGACGCCTGAGTCGCTGATCCCCATAGGCGGGCGCGTGGTACGCCATCCACAGATTCGCCCTGGCGTGATTGGTGTTGAGGTGTGCGCGCCGGAGGGGATGTTACGACACGCGACGTATAGCAAGCGGGATCGCGCCGCCTGGCATATGGCAAGGAATGTACGTTGGGGTGACGCTCTGCCCGCCACCGATGCCCCCACCCCCCTCGATGACGCTGATCTACCGGATGAGTAGCAGCGCCAACAACGCGGATCGCCACGCAATTATGCGTATTGGACTGGGGTTGACAACAGAATTTGAATGCTTGTGCTACAATGGGGGCATCTATACATGAGGCGTGCCTGTACGAATGATCCTGCATGAACAGGCCACGCGGTGATTGTTGTCCTGATGATTGTCCTGTAGTGCGATGGTGGAGAAGCGGGGCGTAGTGGCCCACTGCTCCCCTATCGTCAATGAGGTTCACAAAGCGAGATACAGCCGAACAGGTTGCGCCAGCGCACGTCATCTGAATCCTCGCAATCCCGCACTTCTTCTTCCATTGAGTGATTGTGTGTTGTGGCAACCGCGTTGGTATCTATCGTGTCTATTGAAGCATCGTAAGTTGTTTGCCCCGTGGATTCCGTCACTCTGACGGCGACAGGCGTTACCGCAACTTACTGCATCTATACAGACGCGCATACCTCGGCTTCTGGGGTATCCTGTGAACCTGAGCAATCAGTTCCCACAGTTGCTGTGGGATAAAGAATGGAGACGCCGTGGACGGTTCCTACGACCCAACAAACCCAACGCCGCCAACTGCCGGAGACGCCGCATCAGAGGCGGCTCCAGAGAGCGCGCATGTGCCACCGGTTCCCAGCTTCGATGCACAAGAGGCGGAGCCCAACGCTTTTGCGGTCGCCAGTGATGCGCCTGCACCAGTAGGCGGTGACGCCGCTGCGCCACCACCGCCCACTGCGATGGAGTATACACTGGCTCCCCCAGAGCCGGTGGCAGACGCTGCTGTCGAGGCGCCTGCTGCGCCTGCGCCAGAACCCGCTTTTGCTGCGCCACCGCCACCCCCGGCAATGGAGTCGTTTGCGCCGCCACCGCCCGCGCCAGTTGCAGAACCAGTTGCATTTGCGGCGCCCGAACAGCCTGCGCCGCAACCTGTCGAGCAGGCGCAACCTGTGGTTGACGCGGCCCCGCCACCACCGCCTGCGCCCGAGCAATTCGCGCCACCGCCGCCCACTCCGGAACCGGCCTATACACCTCCAGAGCCGCAATTTGCCGCGCCCCCACCGGCATATGTGCCGCCGGAGCCACAATTTGCCCCACAGCCCCCACCGGCGCCTGCTCCACAACCGATGTATGGTCAGCCGCCAGCGTATGGGCAATCGGGACCGATGGGCCAGCCACCCGCCTACGGCCAAACCGGGCCAATCGGCCAACCAGGGTATATGGCGCCGCAGGGCGCCTATATGGCGGCTCCGGTCATTGTCGTGCAGCAGCAAAACAAAGGGCTTGCCATTGCGCTCGAAGTGATCGGCGGACTCTTTGGCATCTTTGGTATCGGCTGGCTGATCTCCGGCATTACCTCGGTTGGCTTGATCCTGCTGATCGGCGGGATTATCTGGTTCTTCGTGCAGGTGCTCATTCTAACCTTTACGATTGGCTTTGGCATTCTCTGCACGGCGCCAATTGACATCGCCATCATGATCACATCAACGATTCTGCTCAACAACCGGCTGAAGTCGCGGCCTGGTATCTAGCGCACCTGGGCGTTAGCGCCATAACCGACCTATATGTCCCTGGCCCCGCAATGTGCTGCGGGGCCACCACTCCGGCTCCACGATTGATGTATGGGCGCCGGAACCACACTCGAGGAGAAGATATGGACCCAAACTATGGGCAATCTGGCCCGATGGGACAGCCCCCAACCGGGCCAATGGGCCAACCCCCCACCTATGGCCAGACGGGGCCAATGGGTCAGCCACCAACTGGACCGATGGGTCAGCCGGGCTATGGGCAAACCGGGCCAATGGGGCCGGGCGCCTATATGGCGACGCCAGTGATGGTCGCGCAGCAACCACCAAACAAAGGTCTCGCCATCGCGCTTGAGGTGATCGGTGGCCTCTTTGGCCTCTACGGGATCGGCTGGCTGGTCGCTCGCGTCACCTCTGTCGGTGTGATCCTGCTGATTTCTGGCATCATCGCCAACATCATCATGTGGAGCGCCGTGGGCTTTTTGGGCGTTATTACCATTGGCATTGGCTTTATCCTGGCCGTTTGTCCGCCGGTCGTCAACATCATCGTGATGGTGATCTCGACGATCATGCTCAATGGCCGACTGAATCGGGCCGCTGGTGGGGCCCCTGCCATCTAAGCCATGTTTGCACAGTATCCCTTGTAAGCGATCCTTCATGGAATCGCTGTACCCGAAGGAAGTTGATCTTCCTTCGGGTTTTTGTTTGCGCGCATGGGTTATGGCCCACTCCAACCCCGGCAACCTCTTTCTCGTAGGGAAGGTGAGCCAGGCTTCGCGCATACTACTGGCGCTGGCCACCGCTGGTCTGTGATTCAGTCGCAATAGTCAGCGTCGCAATAGTCAGCTTATGGAACGAGGGAAAGTCATGAACAACTGGGATGCGCCGAATCCACCCAATCCGCCATACAATCAATCCGACCAGCAGGGATATGCGCCACCACCACCTAACCAGCAGCAATACCAACCCTATCAGGGGTATTCGCCCTACCAGCAGCCCGGACAGGGATATGGACCGCGTTATGCGCCACCATCTTTTCTGTCGTCCATGTCGCCACAGGACCGCGCGACGCTAGCGATTGTGCTGGAAGCCGTCTGCGGCCTCTTTGGTGTGATGGGCGTCGGCTGGTTGATCTCAGGCAGAACCAGCACTGGTGTCATTCTGTTGGCCGGGTATCTCGGCTGGCTTGCAGTCGCCACGCTCCTCTTCATTCTCACCTTTGGCCTGTTCGTGGTCTGTTTTGCGCCGATCCATCTCGCCGTGGTCGCCGTCTCTACCGTCATGCTCTACAATCACCTCAAGCCGCAGATCCCCACCAGCGCGCCCCACTAGCGTGAAGAAAGTCCATGAAGAAAGTCGCCAAGACCAACGCTATGCGCGCGCTCGACGCCCGCCACATCGCCTATGAGGTCTTCACCTACCCAGAGGAGATACACGCGGCGGAGGGGGTCGCCGAACTGCTCGGCGTCCCCGCCGGTCACGTCTTCAAGACACTGGTGGCGCTGGCCGATCAGTCGCGCCATCTGCTGGTGGTGACGCCAGGCGACCGCGAACTCGATCTGCGGCTGGTGGCGCGTGGCGTAGGCGCGAAGGCGGCCCGGATGGCCGCACAGCGCGAGGCGGAGCGACTCACTGGCCTGAAGGTCGGTGGCATCTCGCCGCTGGCGCTGCTCAACCAACCGGGCAAACGCTTCGAGGTGTATCTCGATGTGCCCGGCGCCGCGCTCGATGCGCTCTATATCAACGGTGGGCAGCGCGGTGTCAACCTCCATCTGCGGGTCGCCGATCTGCTGGCCGTCACCGGCGCACAAGTCATCACCGCCACCCACGACCCCGTCGCTGCTGATGAGCCTGACGACGAACACGACGCATGAGCAGGCACTTGTTAGACTCCAATCTCTAGCCTCACCCGCAGGCGGACTTCGTGGTCGCAGCCTCACAGGCGCGGCGTCAGCCGCTGGCCGCCCGCCATTAGCGAGATACCCCCATATCAGAGCTACCATGTCGCATCACTTCCCTTCCCATGATCCCCTCAGCAGG
This sequence comes from Ktedonobacterales bacterium, assembly GCA_039924685.1. Taxonomy (GTDB): domain Bacteria; phylum Chloroflexota; class Ktedonobacteria; order Ktedonobacterales; family JADMIN01; genus JBDTAI01. The sequence continues at coordinate 1,466 of JBDTAI010000204.1, read as the reverse complement.
ATCGCCTGGGGCTTGCGCCCGAAGGCCAGGCGATGCGCCCAGGTGGTTGGGCAGTGTTTGAGCGCCACAGCATCGAGCAGGCAGGGTCGCTCGAACTCGAAGCCAGACGCGCGCAGATGACCGCGCACCCGCGCTGCGGATGTCTCCACGCTGTCAGCGCTGCCACACGCCTCCGCCAGCGCCTCCAGATTCAGCCGAATCTCGATCTGCGCGCCCGATCTGGCCGAACGCGCCAGTCCGGCCAGCAGCCCAGGATGACCTTCGAGCAGGCCAGTGAGCAACGATCCCCAGGGGAAGTTGATCGTGAGTTGTGTGGCGCAGTTTGCCAGCGCATCAGGCAGCGCAAGCGCATCTGCGATCAGAAACAGCGCGTTGTCTTGGGTGTGGCGTGCCGGGCGGGAAGCCTCGCGCAGGTTGTCGCGACAGAGATCAACGCCGATGGCGTAACCGTCAGGATGCGCTGCTGCCATCTGGCGCGCAAAACGCCCATCGCCCGCGCCGACGTCCAGCAGCACATCGCCATAGCTGGCCAGTCGGCGCCGCAACTCAGCAGTGGAAATACGCTGGCTGTGTTTGCCCTGGACGTATTCGAGATCGCCTTCAACGGCGGTGTCATGGGTTGCTTGGGTAGGCGCAAGGGCGCACGAAGCCCTCATACTCGTCCTCTCAGTCTGTTCAATCCAACAATCGTTCAAGCAATCGTCGAGTGAAACAGACAGGGCAGGAGGAGCGCGGGCCGCAGGGAAGCGACACGAGGCGCTACAGGTGGCGTCGTGTGTGGAATGGGGAGGATGGTTGTCAGCGGCGAGGGGGCAGGCTCAACCACCATCGAGCGCATCGGGGGTGGCCGCCTGGATGCGCGCCAGGTGTGCTAACGCCAACAAGGACCGGCGCTGCCACCGGCCCCAATCAAAGCTGACGCTATTTCGCTGTGGGGCGCAAGCCGCAATCTATCGGGGAGGCTGGGCGAGCGCGCACATACGCAGACGTGCCGACATGTGTGCAGACATCATCGGCGCTCGGTTCTAGACGGCGACCACAGGCTACTTCGGGCGATGATAGGCAGGTAATAGGCAATACTCTGTGCCTGACATGGCGCCGCGCTAATACTATACCATACTGAACTGATGGATATAGCGCATCATAGCGAAAGTTCACCACCACTTGCGCATGTGCTCTCCCAGCAGGTACAATCCCTCATGGTCGGTTATGAACGTGTTCATATGTGAGCACGTTCATCATTGTTTTCTTTGCCTTGCTCTCCGACCTCGGGGAGTTGGCAAGCGGCTAGGTTTTGCAGCCAGCGAGGATGGGTGATGAATGGTGTCCCAGGCATGCCTGACATGCCAACCGCGCCCGTCACTGACCGGCGCGAACAGAAGAAAGAGGCGCTGCGCCAGCGCATCTATGACGCTGCGCTTGTGTTGTTCCGCCGTCAGGGCATCGCCGCCACCACCATCCGCCAA
>JBDTAI010000203.1:0-3836 GCA_039924685.1 Ktedonobacterales bacterium | reverse complement strand
CAGACAATGCCGTCGCGCCCCTGCAACCTGTCGGTCGCCCACCTGAAGAACTTGACGTAGGCATCGTATAGCTTGTTTTTCAGCGTCGCCTTCGAGTCCTTCGCATACGTATCACGGATGCGGCCATCTATGGTGGGATAGCGCCGGTTCTTGTTGTTGTCATTCTCGCTCACCTGCCCGACGTTATAGGGCGGGTTGCCAATCACCACCATGATCGGCGCCTGCTTCTCACGCTCAACCCGCTCGCTGTTCTTCTCGCTGATCCACAGCGAATGCTCGACGACACCCTCTCGATTGACCACCCGTTCGGCAAGCTCCAGCGTATCGGCGAAACAGATGCCCTCAAACGGCTGATACTGGCCAGTGAGCGAGTAGTAGGCGTGCTCGATGTTGAGCGAGGCGATATAGTAGGGCAGCAGCATAATCTCGTTGCAGAAGAGGTCGTGGGCATACTTCTGGGGCAGGCTGCGCGCCGGGATGCGCCGCAACAGGTTGACGATGAAGTTGCCGGTGCCGGTGGCGGGGTCGAGTATCTGCACGCCGGGGTCGGCCAGCGCGCGGCCAAACTCAGCGGTCAACACCTCCTCCACGCTGGCGCACATGAAGTTCACAATCTCCTGCGGGGTGTAGACGATGCCGTGGGTATCGGCCTGGCGCACCGAGAATCCCTGAAAGAACCGCTCATACACCAGATTGAGGAAGCGCTGCTTCTCGGTCCAGCCATCCTCGCCGCGCGCCGCATAGACCGCCGCGCCCTCCACCGCCAGATAGTAGCGATCCAACCCCTGCAAGAAGCCGTCGCGGTTGAACGAACGCGCGGTCAGCGTATCAATCACCCGCTCGATCTCGGCGGCCACGGCGTTGCGGCGCGTGAAGTCGGGATTGTTGAAGATCGTGCGAAAGAGGCGCTCGGTCAGCAAATGCTGCACCAGCATCTCCTCCACCGCCTCGATGCTGATGCGCGGGTCAATCGCCGTCTGGCAGAGGGCATAGAAGCTGGCGAAGGCGTCGCGGAACGCCGCATTGGTGGAGGTATCGCTCCGTTCGTCGGCGATCAGCTTCTTCAACTCGCGGGCCAGGTCGGGGATGCGCTCCTGAAACGCCGCCATCGCCGTCTCGAAGTTCTCGATCTCCGCCTCGCGGTGGCCAAAGAACGTCCGCAGCAGGTCAGCCAGCTCACGCGGCAGCCGCAGGTCGAATGCGCCGATGCGCTTGCCATTCTGATAGAGCACGGCGCGCTGGGTATCCTCGAAGATCGTGTTGGCGAGCGGATAGCCTGCGCGTATCTTCTTCTCGATCTCCTCGTCGAGCTTGTCGTGGGTGTCCTTCGCCTCCCAATAGCCGCGATAGAAGAGCGAGGCGTCGCGCAGCACGCCATCGGGCCGCACGCCAGAATCCAGCGTCACCTCGCCGATCAGCGTCCACTTCATCTGCGCGGCATAGTGCGCCAGCAGCGTCTCGAAGGCGCGCCGCAGGCCGCCCTCATGCTGCACGCCCTGCCCACCCGCCAGTTCATCCAGCGTGGCGTAATAGGTGGCAATCGCCTTATCCTTCTCGCCAATCGTCAGTTGCGGCTGGGTCGCCAGTTGCGCGCCGTTGTGTCGGGGATTCGCCATTGTTTCACGCTCCTCGCTCTTTGTCCTCGCCACACTATAATACCCTCATGACGGTATATAGTATGGCACAGTCTGCAAGCATCCGGGGAGCGTGAGGGAACGGCTCATTGCGATTGGCAGGCGGAGTGATAAGGGGGACGCCTCCGTGGCCCTCTGTTCATTTCCAACGTGATCGGGTACAGATCAGCCCACCTGCTGGGTTACCTGTGGCCAGCCACCCCATGTGTTACGTTGCGGCGCCTGGGAGCGTGTAGGCAGGTGACGGTGTTCTCTTCCCATGAATATGAGGTATGCGGCCCATGTCCACTCCCAACGCACCATCCTCCGCGCCCCAGCCACGCGCGCGTCAACGACACGTCAGGCGCTGGCTGTTGATCGCCTTAGCAGTCGTCGTGCTGCTGCTGATCGTCGCGGGTGTTGCGACGATGCAGCCCATGATGGCCAATACGTTAGGCTACGCGCTCCCCAGCGCCAACGGCCTGCCCGATCACTTCACCTATCAGGGCGTCAGCTACTCCAATCCGGACCTCTGCGCGGGCGCGACGACCTGCCAGCCCCAGACGGCCCGCCGCTGGGCGCAGGCCGATCTGGTGGGCGCAGGTATCTGGCCGCTGCATCAGGTTGCCACGCTGCCTACGCTCTTTGGCGCGCCACATCCCATTCTGGAGCCGGTCAACGATCCCTCGATGCTGGGCGCGGGTGGCCCGTATGTCGGTGATGCTCACCCCTTCGTCCTCTTCGTCCCTGATGGCGCAGGCGCTTATGTCCAATACATGCGACCTGGTGGCCCATAGGCTGGTGGAGGAAACTCCCTCGGCATCGAAATGCTGTGGTACGGACGGGGATCGCGGACATTATGCTGATTGACACCGTGATCGCGTACTGATCACGCTGCTTTGTAGGATTACCCGTGGCCTGAAGGCCACGAGCCACCCAGGACAATTCAGTACCTGTTTGAGTAGCAGTCCGCGCCGTCACTGAACTCCGGCCTTGCAAGGCCGAACGTGGCCAGTCATGGCCAGTCGTGGCCAGTCATGGCCAGTCATTGCCACTACCGGGGCGCCAGACCAGGATAGTCGGGGCGCATGCTGGCCGACTGCTCAATGGCGCGCATCGCCGCCAGCGCCACATGTTCGCGCCAGGGGCGGGCCACCACCTGCACCCCCACCGGCAATCCGCCGCTGTTCAATTCGGCGGCGCGGGCGGCGCGCAGTGTGGCATCACGGCTCTTGGGGCGTGGCTGCTCTTCCTCCATCCGCACCAGAGTGAGCGGCACAACGCCAGCGGGATAGCCCAGCACGTTATAGAGGGTGGCATAGGCTCCGGCGGTGATCAGGTCGCGGCTGGCGCCATGGGGAATGGCGGGAACGGCGCAGGCGGGGCAGATGATCACATCGAAGGGGCCGCCGTCATCGTTGTCCAGCGCATCGGCGAAGAGCCGCTGATAGGCCACCTGCTCCTCCACCAGCCGCCAGTAGTGCAGCGTATCGGAGTAGCCGAAGTTGCGCATCAGGCGTGGGATCGTGCGCTGCCCACCCAGGCGGAGCGCGCCGCCGAGCAGCGCGAGGGTGAACCGCGATGAGCCTGCCAGCGTCACCAGCGAACCAATGCGCGGATCGCGCTTGTTGCGCGCCAGCATCTGCTTCGCGCCACGCCCTCCATCGGCGCTGAGGATGCCGAAGAACAGGTCTTGCGCCCGCTCGACCTGCGGCGGACGCCACTCGACCACCTGCGCGCCGCGTCCGGCGAGATAGCCTGCCGCCTCGATCACTGCGCGTTGCACGCTCGCCGCCACCGGCAGAGTGCCATCGTCGGTGTAATACGCCACACGCAGCCGCGCAATATCCACCGAGGCGGGATCGCCCAGCGGCATCGGCGGCTCGACCGCAGGAGCGCGCCCGCCGTTGAGGATGTCCAGCGCCAGCGCGACATCCACCACGCGCCGACCCAGCGCGCCCACCTGGCTGACGATGGCTCGCTGGCCCAGTGACATGCCGAAGTCGCTGAAGTCAGGCATGCGACCAGCCGTGGGCTTGAATCCCACTACGTTACAGAACGTGGCGGGGACACGGATGCTGCCGCCGATGTCGGTCGCCAGACCCAGTGGCGAGCCACCCGCCGCGATGATTGCCGCCTGCCCGCCGCTGCTGCCGCCGGGGGAGCGTGTCAGGTTCCAGGGGTTGTTGGTGCGCCCATAGAGTGGGTTGTCGCTCTCGATAT